>DATBPO010000183.1:0-9312 GCA_036561265.1 Solirubrobacteraceae bacterium
GGTGGCAATACTCGTGAGGTGGGCGCCCGGTTCCCCGTAACGGCGAAAACACGCAATCTGTCGCGGCCCAAACCCCAAATCTGCCAGCACACAAACCCCTAATCTGTCGGGCTGCGAACCCCTAATCTGCCGGAAGACAAAATCCTAATCTGTCCGGTAGCATGTTCGGCCTGTGACGCCGTCTGCCGGCCTGATAACACGCCAGGTTCGCCCGCTGGTGCTCGAGTCTCTCGCCGAGAGTCGTGCGACGGCTCTGCTGGGGGCGCGCCAGGTTGGGAAGAGCACCTTGGCGCAGGACCTCTCACGAAACGAGTATCCCGCCCGCTACATAAGCCTCGACGACGAAGCCATCCTGGATGCGGCACGGATGGATCCGCGAGGTTTGATCGCGGGCATCTCAGGGCCGGCGGTCATCGATGAGATCCAGCGTGCGCCTCGCCTGCTGCTGGCGATCAAGGAGCGGCTCGACCGCGACCAGACCCGGGGGCAGTTTCTGCTCACCGGCTCGGCGAACCTCCGGACTCTCCCCACCGTTGCCGACGCCCTGCCAGGCCGGGTCGAGTACGTCAATCTGTGGCCCCTGTCTCAGGGTGAGCTGCGCGGGGTGCCCGAGAAATTCATCGACAGGCTGTTCCAGGGAGCCTTCCCCTCGGTCTCGGAAGCGCCAGTGGGGCGTCTCGCAGCGGCCTCTCTGCTGAGCGCGGGCGGCTATCCCGAGATAGTGGCACGAAGCGCACGTGGCCGTTCCCGCTTCTTTTCCAGCTATGTCGACTCGATGATCGGGCGCGATATCGGAGACATCGCCAATCTGCGCAATGTGGAGAACGTCGAGCGGCTCCTGCATCTGCTTGCGGCTCGCTCGGGTGCACTGGCAAACTTTCATGGCATGGCCAGCAAGTTGGGCCTGGACGCGAGCACCGTCAGATCCCACACGAGGATCCTCGAAGAGCTCTTCTTGATTCGCCGGCTGAAACCCTGGCTGGCCAATCTCGGCAGCCGCCACATCAAGACTCCCAAGCTCTACGTTGTCGACAGCGGGCTGCTGGCATTTCTGATCAGAGCCAATGAGCGACGGATTGCCGAGGACGGAGCGGTTTTCGGGATGATGTTGGAGAGCTTCGCCGCGATGGAGATCCTGCGCCAATGCGACTGGGCGCACGAGCGGGTGTCGGTCTTCCACTACCGCGACAAGGAGCAGCGGGAGGTCGATATCGTGATGGAAAGCGATGGCGGAGAGGTCGTGGGAGTCGAGGTCAAGGCGAGCGCCACTCCCTCAAGGCAAGACTTCGCGGGATTGCGCTATCTACGAGACAAGCTGGGAAAACGCTTCAAAGCGGGTGTCGTGCTCTACACGGGATCCGACACGCTGCCATACGGCGATCGTCTCGCCGCGGTCCCACTCAGCGGCTTGTGGGCCTCATGAGTTCGTAATCGCCATTTGGCTCGCCTGTTTCTCCGCGCCGGATAGGCTGTGCCGTCATGAGGCTTGAGGGAAAGATCGCGCTCGTCACCGGCGCCGCCTCCGGGATCGGCGCTGCCACCGCGCGGCGCCTGGCGGCCGAGGGGGCGCGCGTGGCGATCGCCGATGTCAACGAGGACGGCGCTCGCACCGTCGCCGCCGAGCTCGACGGGCACGCCGTGCACATGGACGTCACCGACACCGACTCCGTCAACGCCGCGGTTGCCGAGGTCGAGCAGGCGCTCGGGCCGATCGACGTGCTCGTCAACAACGCCGGCACCGATCTGTTCTCGTTCTTCATCAAGACCGACCCCGGGCTGTGGGACTTCGTGCTCGGCGTCAACCTGCGCGGCACGCTCGCCGTCACCCACGCCGTGCTGCCCGGAATGCAGGAGCGCCGCTCCGGCGCGATCGTCAACGTCGCCTCCGAGGCCGGGCGCGTCGGCTCGCAGGGCTCCGCCGTCTACTCCGCCGCCAAGGCCGGCGTGATCGGCTTCACCAAGGCCATCGCGCGCGAGGCCGCGCGCTACCGCGTCAGGGTCAACGCCGTCGCACCCGGGCCGATCGAGACGCCCCTGCTGAACGCCGCGCCGATCGTCTACGGCGAGGTCGGCGAGCGGCTGAAGCAGGGCATGGTCGACGCCACCCAGCTCGGGCGCGCCGGCGAGCCCGAGGAGGTCGCCGCCGCCATCGCCTTCCTCGCCTCCGAGGACGCCTCCTACGTCACCGGCCAGACGCTCAACGTCAGCGGCGGCCTCTCGATGTCCTAGTGCCCCCCGGATCGGTCAGCATCAGGGAGGTCGGGCCGCGCGACGGCTTTCAGAACGAGCCCGAGGTCATTCCCACCGCGCGCAAGATCGAGCTGATCGACGCGCTCATGCGCACCGGCCTGAAGCGCATCGAGGTCACGAGCTTCGTCCGCGCCGACGTCATCCCTCAGCTCGCCGACGCTTCCGAGGTGCTTGAGGGGATCAGCGTGCCCGACGGGGTCTCCGTCAGCGTGCTCGTGCCCAACGAGCGCGGCCTCGACAGCGCACTCGAGCACCGCGAGCGCATCGATGAGATCAACGTCTTCCTCTCCGCCTCGGAGACGCACAACCTGAGGAACGTCAACCGCTCGGTGGAGGAGTCGCTCGCCGGGTTGGAGGTTGTGCTCCGACGCGCGCGCGAGGCAGGGCTGCGCTGCGAGGGGGTCATCTCCACCTCCTTCGGCTGCCCCTACGAGGGCTACGTGCCGCCCGAGCGCGTGCTCGAGATCGCCGTGCGCCTGCGCGACTTCGGGGCGCAGGAGATCGGCTTCGGCGACACCACCGGCATGGCCAATCCCGCGCAGGTCGGCGTCTTCTTCACCCTCGCCCGCGAAGCGCTCGGCGCGGAGGTCGAGCTGACCGCGCACTTCCACAACACCCGCGGCGCTGGGCTCGCCAACGCCTTCGCCGCCTGGCAGGCGGGGGTCACGAGCTTCGAGTCAAGCTTCGGCGAGCTGGGGGGCTGCCCCGTACCCGCCGGCGCCACCGGCAACATCGCCAGCGAGGATCTCGTCTCCATGCTGCACGAGATGGGGGTGGAGACGGGGATCGATCTGGATGCGTTGATCGCCTGTGCCCGGCGTGCGCAGGAGATTCTTGGGCGGCCGCTCGGCAGCCATACTTTGATGGCTGGACCGGTCGACTGGCACTAACCGGCGACGGCCTCTTCGGCCTCCTGCGCCTCCCGCGCCGCCTCGCGCATCATCGCCACGCAGTACTCCTGCACCGAGACCTCCATCTCCAGCGTCATCGCCAGCGCGGGGCGGGCGGAGGCATCCATCACGCGCTTGGCGCGGCCCACCGCGATGTGCGAGTTGGCGAGCAGTTCGTCCACCAGGGTCTGCGTGGCCGCCTCAAGCTCCTCCTGCGTTGCTGCCACGCGGTTGATCAGGCCGATGCGGTAGGCCTCCACGGCGTCGATGTTGGCGCCCGTCATGATCATCTCCTTCGCGCGACCGAGGCCCACGACTGCCGGCAGGCGCGAGCTACCGCCCACGTCGGGGATGATCCCGAAGCGGACCTCGGGCAGGCCGAAGCGGGACTCCTGCGAGGCCACGCGCAGGTCGCAGCCGAGCGCCACCTCAAGCGCGCCGCCCACGCACGTGTGGTGGACCTGGCAGATGACCGGCTTGGGGATCGCTTCGCAGAGGTTCGCGCAGTCCAGGAACACGTTGCGAAATGGCCGCAGCACGCTGGGGTCGCCCGCGAACGCCGCCAGCTCACCGAGGTCGACGCCGGCGGAGAAGACGGGGCCTTCCCCGCGCAGCACCACGCAGTGCACCGCGGGATCATCGCCCGCCGCGCGCAGGGCGCCGGCCAGCTCCGTTAGCAGCGCCTGGTTCATCGCGTTGCGCTTCTCCGGGCGGTTGAGCACGACGTGGCGCACGGCGTCGCGGTCTTCAGTGATGACGAGGCTCATAGCGTTGACTCCGATCGCGGGCGGAATGGGCTTTCTTTGAGCTCACGCTACCGGGTAGGCTGCGCCGGGACAATCCATAGGCATCTGAAGGAGGGCGCAGCCAGCCCTCCATCTTCAATCGGAGGTTTCATGGCGGACATCAAGCAGGTCGGGGTTCTCGGCGCGGGGCTGATGGGGCACGGTATCGCGCAGGTCGTGGCGAGCGCTGGCTACGAGGTCGTGCTGCGCGAGGTCGATGAGGCGACGCTCGCCAAGGGCATCGGCAAGATCGAGAAGCAGCTCGCGCGCGCGGTGGAGAAGAGCAAGAGCACGCAGGAGGACGCCGACGCCGTCAGGGCGCGCATCAATGGGACGCTGCGCTACGGCGATCTCGCGGGCTGCGACCTCGTCATCGAGGCGATCACCGAGAGCCTGCCCATGAAGCTTGAGATGTGGCGCGAGCTCGACCAGATCGTCAAGCCCACAGCGGTGTTTGCCACCAACACCTCCTCGCTGTCGGTGATCGACCAGGCCGCCGCCACGGGGCGCCCCGAGCTGTTCGTGGGCTTGCACTACTTCAACCCCGCCCAGGTCATGAAGCTTGTCGAGGTCGTGCGCTGCATCACCACCACCGACGCCGCCTTCGAGCTGGCGCTCCAGTTCGCCCGCTCCCAGGGCAAGCTGGCGATCCCAACGCGCGACCGCGCGGGCTTCATCGTCAACCGCCTGCTCGTCCCCTACATGCTCGACGCCATGCGCGCCTTCGAAGAGGGCGTGGGCTCGGTCTCGGAGATAGACGAAGCCATGAAGGCCGGCGCCGGGCACCCCATGGGGCCGCTCACACTCGCGGACTTCGTCGGCCTCGACACGCTCGGCTCGATCTGCGAAGTCCTCCACGAGGAGTTCAGCGAGCGCCGCTTCGCCCAGCCCCCCACCCTGCGCAAGATGCTCTCCGCCGGCTGGCACGGGCGCAAGGGTGGCATGGGCTTTTACGACTACTCCGGCGATGAGCCCGTCGCCAACAGCGGGATCTGACGGCTTTTGTCGAGCAGATTAATTTTTAAGGGGTGGGGGCCGGTTTTCTCATGAGCAGACTCCACGATGCGAACGAGCGTGCCCTGTCCGGGGGGCCAAAAAGACATCATGAGAAGGCGCTCGAGCAGGGCAAGCTGCCGGTGCGCGAGCGCGTCGGTCTGCTTTTGGACAAGGGCTCCTTCGCCGAGGAGGCGCTGCTCGCCAACTGGCAGGAGGACGGGCTCGGCGCCGACGGCGTCGTCACCGGCGTGGGGGAGATCGACGGGCGTCCCGTCGCCCTGATGGCCAACGACCCCACCGTCAAGGCCGGCTCCTGGGGTCCCAAGACGGTGGAGAAGATCCTGCGCATCCAGGAGCGCGCCATGGCGCTGCGTATCCCCATGGTCTACCTCGTGGACTCGGCAGGCGCGCGCATCACCGAGCAGGTGCAGATGTTCCCCGGGCGGCGCGGGGCAGGGCGCATCTTCCACAACGAGGTCCGCATGTCCGGTGTGCTCCCTCAGGTCTGCGTGCTGTTTGGTCCTTCCGCCGCTGGCGGCGCCTACATCCCCGCCTTTTGCGACCTCGTCATCATGCGCGAAGGCAACGCCTCCATGTACCTCGGCTCGCCCCGCATGGCCGAGATGGTCATCGGCGAGCAGGTCACGCTCGAGGAGATGGGCGGCGCCAAGATGCACACCGGCGTCTCCGGCTGCGGGCACCAGCTCGTCAAGACCGACGGGGAGGGGATCGCGCTCGCGCGGCGCTACCTCTCGTATTTTCCGTCGAACTGGGAACAGGTCGCGCCTGGCGCTGAGGCCGTTGCGCCGCCGACGCCCGCCACGCCCATCGCCGAGCTGATCCCGGCGGATGAGAACAAGCCCTTCGACATCAAGGGGCTCATCGACGGGCTCGTGGATGAGGGTTCCTGGCTTGAGATCCATCCCCGCTGGGCCAAGGAGCTATGCGTCGGCTACGCCCGCCTGCACGGCCAGGCCGTCGGCATCGTCGCCAACCAGCCCAAGCACAAGGGCGGCGTCCTCTTCTCCGACTCCGCCGACAAGGCCGCCCGCTTCATCTGGACCTGCAACGCCTTCAACATCCCCCTGCTCTTCCTCGCCGACGTGCCCGGCTTCATGATCGGCACCGCCGTCGAGCGCCAGGGCATCATCCGCCACGGCGCCAAGATGATCAGCGCCGTCTCACAGGCCACCGTGCCCAAGATCTCCGTCATCGTGCGCAAGGCCTACGGGGCCGGGCTGTACGCCATGGCCGGGCCGGCGTTTGAGCCCGACTGCTGCCTCGCCCTGCCCGGCGCCTCCATCGCCGTCATGGGGCCGCAGGCGGCCATCAACGCCGTCTACTACAACCAGCTGCAGGCGATCGCCGATGAGGAGGAGCGCGCCGCCAAGGTCGAGGAGTTGCGCCGCGAGTACGCAGCGGACATCGATCTGCTGCACCTCGCGTCGGAGTTGGTCATCGACGCCGTCATCGAGCCGGCCGACCTGCGCGCCGAGCTCATCCGCCGCTTCGCCCACGCCCGCGGCAAGGTGCGCGAGTGGCCCGCGCGTCACAGCGCGGTCACGCCTGTTTAGAGTGCCGGGCATGGACCCCGTCGATCTCGCCTTCGCAGGCGTCGCACGTCAGGCCGCGATGATCGCCGCGGGTGAGCTCTCCGCCCGCGATCTGCTGGAGGTCTACCTCGAGCGCATTCAGCGTTTGGACCCGCAGCTGAACGCCTTTCGCGTCGTCTTTCGCGAGCGTGCGCGGCTGGAGGCCGACCAGGCTGACGCACGGCGGGGGGCCGGCGGGGAGCGGCCGCTGCTCGGCGTGCCGATCGCCGTCAAGGACGACATCGACGTCGCCGGCGAGGTCACGGCGCTCGGGACCAACGCCTTTGGCGATCCCGCGCCCGCCGACGCCGAGGTCGTGCGCCGTCTGCGCGAGGCCGGCGCGGTGATCATCGGCAAGACTAACGTCCCCGAGCTGTGCGCCTGGCCCTTCACCGAGACCGCCACCTGGGGTGCGACGCGCAACCCCTGGGAGCTGCAGCACTCGCCCGGGGGCTCCAGTGGCGGGACCGGTGCCGCGGTGGCGGCCGGGCTCGTGGGCGCGGGTCTCGGCTCCGACGGCGCAGGCTCGATCCGCATCCCCGCCGCGTGGTGCGGGCTGTTCGGGCTCAAGCCCCAGCGTGGACGCGTCTCGATGGCGCCCCGTCCCGAGTCCTGGCACGGGCTCTCGGTCAACGGGGCCCTGACGCGGACCGTCGCGGATGCGGCGCTGATGTACGACGTCATCTCGGGGACGACGCCCGTCGATCGCGAGCGCGCGCCTGCGCTGGAGCGCTCCTTTGCCTCGGCTATCGCCACGCCCCCTGGTCCACTGCGCATCGCGCTCTCCACCGCGGTGCCCCAGGGCCTGTTGCCGCGCGTGGACGCCGACGCCAAGCGCACCGTGCAGGAGATGGCCGAGCTGTTGCGCTCGCTCGGGCACGACGTCAGCGAAGCCGACCCCGACTACGGCCCCGGCACGTTCCCCGCCGTCGTCGTGCGCTACCTGCGCGGCCTGCACGACGAGGCCGGCGCCATGGCGCACCCCGAGCGTCTCGAACGCCGCACCCGTACCATGGCCCGCCTCGGTGGCCTCATCCCGCCCGCCCTGCTCGAGCGCTCCCGCGCCATGGAGGGGCAGCTGCGCGAGCGCCTCAACCGCGTGCTCCTTGACCACGACGTGCTTTTGACCCCCACCACCGCCACGCCGCCCCCGCGCATCGGGCGCCTGCAGGGCCGCGGCGGCCTGTGGACCGTCAACGACGCCGCCTCCATGGTCCCCCAGCTCGGCCCCTTCAACGTCACCGGCCAGCCCGCCTGCTCCGTGCCCGCCGGCTTCGATGGTGACGGGCTGCCGCGGGGGGTGCAGTTCGTCGGGCGACCCAACGACGAAGGGTTGCTGCTCTCGCTCGCCGCCCAGATCGAGGCCGCCCGCCCCTGGGCCTCGCAGCGCCCGCCGCTTTTCTCGTGAGCCACCCGGGCGAGCGCGAGCTGCTCTCGGTTGCCGTGCACGCCGCCCGCGCCGCTGGGGATCTCCTCTTGGAGCGCTTCCGCAGCGGCGAGCAGCGTCAGGTGTCGAGCAAGAGCACGCCGACGGATCTAGTCAGCCAGGCCGATCTCGATGCCGAGCGCACCATCCGTCAGTTATTGGGGGAGATGCGACCCGATGACGGTTTCCTGGGGGAGGAGAGCGGGGGAGAGGCCGGTACAAGCGGCCTGCGCTGGGTCGTCGACCCGCTCGACGGCACCGTCAACTTCCTCTTCGCCATCCCCCAGTGGTGCGTCAGCGTCGCCGTCCAGGACGACCAAGGCTCGCTCGTCGGCGCCATCTACGACCCCTGCCGCGGTGAGCTCTTCACCGCCATTCGCGGGGAGGCGGCACGCTTGGAAGACCTTTCTGGCTCTGAGGGTCCCTCCGGCCCCCAGCGGGTTCTTGCCTCGCCGCTGCGCGACGATCTGGCCACCGCCATGCTCGCCACCGGCCTGGCGTATGACGCGCGCGTGCGGGCTGCGCAGGCCGACGTGCTCGCGCAGTTGATCCCCCGCGTGCGCGACATCCGTCGCTTCGGCAGCGCCGCCCTGGACCTCGCCTGGACGGCAGCCGGCCGCTACGACGCCTACTTCGAGCGCACCGTCAAGCCGTGGGACATCGCCGCCGGCACACTGATCTGCGAAAGCGCCGGGCTGGAGGTCGTGGAGTTGCCCGAGCGCCAGGATCTCCCCTGGGGCATCCTCGTGGCCGCGCCGGCGTTGTGCGACGCGCTGCTAGTCCACCCCCTCTAATCCAGCGCCCGCGCAGCGGGCGCTCACCCTGCGGGCTTGACCAACTAACCTCATCCAGCGCCCGCGCAGCGGGCGCTCACCCCTGTGGGGTCCGCATGCGGGCGGCGGGATTTGAACCCACACGGGCTTGCGCCCACTGGCTCCTAAGGCCAGCGTGTCTACCGTTCCACCACGCCCGCGCGTGTGCCTGACTTGTTCCCCGGGCACAGGTTTGCGCACGGAGGCCGCCTGAGATTGTATGGTCATCGTTGAGCATGTCCACCCCGGCAGCCCGCAAACCCCCCGCGAGCGTGACGATCACGCATCCCAACCGCGAAAAGGCGATCGTGCAGGGCACGCGCGCGACGGTGATCCTGCTGCAGCTCGCCACCGTGGGGCTGCTGCTGATCATCACCGTCGGCGGCTGGGAAGCCCTGGTGGGGGCATCCATAGCGCTGCAGTTGGCCTTTGCCCTCGCCTTCCTGCTGCTTGCCTTCTACGCGGGGCGCTGGAATCGCGGCGTGCTGCCTGTGTCCTCGGCCCTGGCCGTCCTGCTGATCATCTTCGCCCTCACGGGCGCCTCGGCGTGGTTCAACCGCG
>DATBPO010000184.1:0-21121 GCA_036561265.1 Solirubrobacteraceae bacterium
GCCCTTGTAGGTCACCTGCTTGGTCCCATCGGGGCGCGTAATCGTACCCAGATCAGCCGCCACCGCCGCGCCGCCAACGCTCACCGCCGCGCTGGTCGTGACGGGTGGCCAGACCTTTGCGCAGGCCCCCGTGCAGGTTGAGCTGTTGCCTTTGTCGCCTTCGAACATGTAGACCGTCAGGTGCTTGTTGCCGGCCGCCAGAATCGTGCCGAGCTTGGCGTGCTTGGTGCTCACCACCACAGCCGTGCCGGTGCCGCTCGCCGCGGCTGTGCCCGTCGCCGGGGCGCCCGCGCTCGTGCTGGTAGCCGTCGACGCCGCGGCGCTCTGCGTTGAGGAGGTGCCGACGGGCGCGTAGCCGCCTGCGTTGCTTGTGCTGTTGCTGCTACTGCCGCACCCTGCGGCTGCCGTCGCAACCACCGCGATAGCCGTTGCTGCGAAAAGGGATGGGCGTCTCACCCGGACCTCCTGGAAGTTGAAATGGATTGCGTTCAGAAGTGCAGACTCCGGCGCCTTCAGAACCTTCCGGAAGCCTCCGCTGGATTCGTCCACGACCTTCCCCTGGGCGCTACAGTCGTTGCACCGATGCGCCCCCGCAACGCGCACCATCGATGGCCCGGCTAGATCCCCAGTCGCTGCCCCAGCACGTTGACCGCCTCTACCGTGCGGCCTGGGCGCTGTGCGGCTCGCCCCACGACGCTGAGGACCTCGTGCAGGAGACCTTCGCACGCGTACTCGCCCGTCCCCGTCTGCTGCGCGGCCAGGACGAGCTGGCCTACCTCATGCGCGTGCTGCGCAACACCTTCCTCACCCAGCGCCGCACCGCGGGGCGCCGCCCGCAGAACGCGCGGGTCACGCTGGATGACGCCGAATTCGCCGATCCACGCACCGGGGATCGACCCGAGCACGTGCTGCAGGCAAAAGAGGTCTTCGGTGCCATCTCAGCGCTGCCTGACAACTATCGCCTGGCGCTCGTGGCCGTCGATGTAGTCGGTCTCTCCTACCGCGAGGCCGCCAAGGCGCTGGGCACGCGCGAGGCCACCATCGCCACGCGCGTTTTTCGCGGCCGCGAGCGGGTCGCGCACGAGATGAGCGGCGAGGCTGCGCCGCAGAGCGATCGAGATGAAGCGCCGGCCAGTCCGCGGGAAGCTTCGGGACCTCAGGGGAGTCTTGTCTAATAGCGCCATGAGCAACGAGCCCACCGATACCGAGACCCAGCGCAGCATCGCCGCGGCAGTGCGCTCCATCGCGGTCAACGCGACCCCGGCACTGCACGAGTCGGTGCGCCAGATGGTGGCCGACGCCGACCGCGGCAAGCGGGCCGGGGTGGGGAGCGGCCGGCGGGTGGGGATTGCTCTGCCCCACCTCTCACCGCTGCTCGTCGGCGCGCTGGCAAGTGCCGCCGGGCTCGTCGCGGTACTGATTCTGGCCCTGGGCTCCAACGGGCCGAGTGCACCGACGGTGCTACAGGCTTCCTTGCTGGGGCTGCGCCCAGTCAGCACCGTCGCCCCCGAGGAGAATCCCCGCGCGCCCGGCCAGCTGGCGATCTCTACCGAAGGCATCGCCTACCCCTACTGGAACCGACGCTTCGGCTGGCAGACCGCGGGGGCCCGCTCAGACACGCTTGGCGGACGCAGGGTGACGACGGTCTTTTACGCTAACGCCTCCGGACAGCGCATCGGCTACTCGATCGTCGCGGGCAAAGCCCTGCAGCTCCCCAACTCGGGGCACGCCGCCGTGTGGCACGGCACGCGCTTTGACGTGCTCCACCCCGGCGCCTTTACCGTGGTCACGTGGCGCCGCGACGGCCACACGTGCATACTGGTCGGCTCCAGGGTCAGCGCCAAGACGCTGCTGACACTTGCCGACTGGCAAACCGCCTGAGCCGCAAGCAGCCCCCAGCCACACGCACGTCCGCCAAACAGCCGAGCCACCAACACGCCTGTGAAAGCAATCCAGATCGTCGACCTCTCCGGTCCTGAGAGCGCGCTGCACCTCGCCGAGGTGCCCGAGCCCGACGAGGCCCACCCGCTCACTCCTGAGCAGGGCGTGAAGATCGAGGTGCACGCCGCCGGCGTCTCCTTCCCCGAGCTGCTGCAGACCCGCGGGGAGTACCAGCTCAAGCCACCGCTGCCCTTCGTGCCCGGCAGCGAGGTCGGTGGCGTCGTGCGCAGCGCCCCCACCGGCGCCGCCGTCAAGGAGGGCGATCGCGTGGCTGCCTTCTGCGGGCTCGGCGGCTTCGCCCAGGAGACGGTCGCGCCCGCGTTCTTCACCTTCCCCCTCCCCGGAGTGCTCGACTTCGCGCAGGGCGCCGGGCTGATCCTCAACTACCACACCGCCTACTTCGCGCTGGCCATGCGCGGGCGTTTGCAGGCGGGTGAGACTGTGCTCATTCACGGAGCGGCGGGCGGGGTCGGTACCGCCGCGCTGCAGGTCGCCAAGGGCCTGCAGGCACGCACCATCGCCGTCGTCTCCAGCGATGAGAAGCAGCAGGTTGCCGAGCAGGCCGGCGCCGATCACGTGCTGCGCTCTGAGGGCGCCTGGAAGGACGAGGCCAAGGAGATCTCCGGCGGCGGTGTGGACGTCGTGCTCGACCCCGTCGGTGGCGATCGCTTCACCGACAGCCTGCGCAGCCTGCGCGAGAACGGGCGCGTCATCGTCGTCGGCTTCACCGGCGGCTCCATCCCCGAGGTGCGCGTCAACCGTCTGCTGCTGAACAACACCGAGATCGTCGGCGCCGGCTGGGGACACTGGGCAATGTCCCACCCCGAGGGCACGCGCGAGATCGGCGCCGCGCTGCACGACATGATCGAAGCCGGCTTCGTGCGCCCCATCGTCGGCCAGCGCTTCCCCTTGGAGCGGGCCAGCGAGGCGCTGCAGCTGCTCGACCAGCGCCAGGCCATCGGCAAGGTAGTGCTCGACGTGCGTTGAGCAAAGCAATGGACTTCGCTCCCTCACCGCGCACGCAGGAGTTACTTGAGCGCCTCGACGCCTTCATCGCGCGCGAGATCACGCCACGCGAGGAGGCCCACCACCGCGAACAGCTCGCGCTGAGCGACCCCTGGGTGGTAGCGCCGCTGATCGAAGAGCTCAAGGGCAAGGCCAAGGCCGAGGGGCTTTGGAACCTCTTTCTGCCTGATGCCGAGCACGGCGCGGGCCTCACCAACGTCGAGTACGCGCCGCTCGCGGAGCGCATGGGCCGCTCGCTCATCGCCAGCGAGTGCTTCAACTGCAACGCCCCCGACACCGGCAACATGGAGGTGCTTCTGCACTTCGGCTCTCCCGAGCAGCGCGAGCGCTGGCTCACACCACTGCTCGCCGGTGAGATCCGCTCGGCCTTCTGCATGACCGAGCCCGAGGTCGCCTCCTCCGACGCCACCAACATGCAGGCCACCGCCACTCTCGACGGCGATGAGGTCGTGCTCAACGGGCGCAAGTGGTGGAGCACCGGCGTCGGGCACCCCAACTGCAAGGTCGGCATCTTCATGGGGCTAACCGACTCCGGTGCCGACCGCTACCACCAGCACTCCATGGTGCTCGTGCCCCTGGACTCCCCGGGTGTGAAGGTCGAGCGCATGCTCTCCACGATGGGCTTTCTCGACGCTCCCGGTGGCCACGGCGAGGTCAGCTTCACTGATGTGCGCCTGCCTTTAAGCGCCATCATCGGCGGCCCCGGCGAGGCATTCACCATCGCCCAGGCGCGCCTGGGCCCCGGGCGCATCCACCACTGCATGCGCCTCATCGGGCTCGCCGAGCTCGCACTGGAGCTCGCCTGTCGCCGCGCCAGCGAGCGCACCGCCTTCGGCAAGCCGCTGGCCAACCTCGGCGGCAACCGCGAGCGCATCGCCGACGCCCGCATCGCCATCGACCAGGCCCGCCTGCACGTGCTCCACGCCGCCTGGCTTGTGGACCAGCAGTCCCCCCAGGCGCTCGGCGCTGTATCCCAGATCAAGGTCGCCACCCCCAACATGGCCCAGCGTGTCGTAGACATGGCCATGCAGTTGCACGGTGGCGCGGGACTAAGCGACGACTTCCCGCTCGGCGCCGCCTGGATCATCGCCCGCGCCCTGCGCCTCGCCGACGGCCCCGACGAGGTCCACCGCGGCGTCATCGCGCGCCTGGAGCTCGCGCGCTATGGCAAGGGCAAGTGGGCGGGCTGAGCACGCCCTCTGAGCTGAACGCGACGCAGGTGCGCCAGCGGCGCAGGGCAGGTGGAGCGCTCGCGCGCGCGATCTCCACCGCACGCGGCCAACACGGCGGAGCGAAGCGGAGCCCCTCCCCCCTCCCTACTCCTCCTGCTCGCCGCCGCTGCCGCGCAGCCAGCCCGCCAGCTGCTGCCCCGCGGAGTTGATCGACTCACCCGCGTCGCGGAATGCCTCGCGGAAGCGCTCGGCGTAGTAGGAGACGGCCTCGCCGCCTTCGCTGCGCACGTCCACCGGCTCCTCGCGCGTGATGAACTCGCCGCCCACGATGCGCTCGTACTCGCCCGTCTTCACCCACGCCATCAGCTCGTGGATGCGCTTCACCGGCATCGGGTGATCGAGGCCCAGGTCGATCAACAGGCGCGTCAGGCGCTCAAGGCCCCCGCCGCCTTCGCTGTACTCCAAGCCCTGCTTCATGAACGCGTCGAGGTCGAGCTCCTCAACCATCGCTCCGCCTGCCAGGCACATCAAGGTGCGGCACACCGCCAGCGGGTCGCGCGTCACAAGCGCCGCCGCGCGGTCGGAGCTGAGCTCCGTTGCGCGCTCCCACTCAAGCAGCGCCGTACGCACCGGCGCCAGCGGCAGCGGCAAACGCGAGCTGTGCGTCAGCAGCATCAGGATGTAGAGCGCCGTGCGATACAGCTGGTGGTCGGCGAGGATGTGCGCCGCCTCGTGCGCCAGCACCGCCTGGCGCTCCTGCGGTCCGAGGAGCGCCACCAGCTCGGAGTGCACCACCACGATCGGCCGCTTCGCCCCGATCGCCAGCGCATTCGGCAGCGGGTACTGCGTCAGATATAGATCCGGCACCTCGGCCATGTCGAGCGTCGCATACGCCAGCGCGTGCTCGCGCCACACATCGGGCAGCTGCTCCTCCGAGAGCTTCACCGAGGAGCCCAGGTACGCCTGGCGCAGCGCGCGCTCATACCCCAGCTCGATCAGCTTGCGCACCACCCGATCCAGATACGGAATCGCCCCCAGCGCCGCCGTCGCCGCCCGGTCCGCCGGATGCTGGAACGCGCGCGGGGAGATGCCCGTCAGGCGATAGCCCTCGGTCGGCAGCTGGGAGGCGGTCGGCGCCACAGTTGCAGCCTACCGCGCGCAGGCCCGAGCCCGTGTCGATAATTTGACTCGACGAGGGAGCGCTGCGCTGGGTCTTGACTCGACGGGCAGCGCCGCGCTGGTGTAATCTCGCCTGCCATGAACCGCACCAACGCCATCAACACCCTCGTCGGCCTGCGCGTCGTCGTCGGCGTGCTCTCCTGGCTCATGCCCCGCCCCGCCGGCAAGCTCTTCGGCCTGGACTCTAAGGGCAACCCGCAGGCGCCCTACCTCGCGCGGCTCTTCGGCGCACGCGATATCGCACTGGCCTACGGCGCCGTCAGCAGCGAGGGCGAGCATCAGCGCCAGTGGCTCACCGTTGGTCTGGCCTGCGACGTGGCCGACTCCGTCGCCGGCATCGCCGGTGGGCGCCGCGGCTACCTGCCGAAGTTCGCCAGCGTGCTCGTCACCGCCACGGCAGTCGGCGCCGCGGCGCTGGGCGCAGTCGCGCTGGGCCAGGAGTAGGACACACGGTGTCTACCCGGGTGGCGCTCGTCACGGGCGCCTCCAGCGGCATCGGCGAGGCCACGGCCCGCCTGCTCGCGCGTGAGCCAGATACGCAGATGGTCCTCGTTGCTCGCCGCGAGGAGCGCCTTGCCCATCTGGCGGAAGAGCTGTCGGTACCCGCGACTTATCTCGCCGCCGACCTAACGGCCGAGGATGCGCCCGCGCGCGTGCTCGAGCATCTTCAGACACACCACGATGGCCGCCTCACGCTGCTCGTCAACAACGCCGGTGCCTCCTGGCGCTCCACCTTCGCCGACGGCGGCTACGCCAACGTCAAGCGCACCATGGCGCTTAACTTCGATGCCGTCGTGCGCCTCACCGAGGTGCTGCTGCCCCTGCTGCGCGCAAGCGCCCCCAGCGCGATCGTCAACGTCGCCAGCACCGCATCGCGCGTCGCCCGGCCCGGCGCCGGCGCCTACTCCGCCGCCAAGTTCGCGCTCGTCGGCTGGACCGACGCCCTCTACGCCGAGGAGCGCTCTCACGGCGTGCACGTCGGCATGGTCCTGCCCGGCTTCATCGCCACCGAGGGCTTCCCCGCGCAGGAGCTGCGCGCCCGCGCCGCCACCCGCTGGATCGTCTCCACACCCGAGCGCGCTGCGCAAGCCGTTCTCGATGCCGGCCCGGGTGGCCACGCCGAGCGCTACGTCCCCCGCCCTTACTTCCTCGCCGCCGCCGCCCGCCTCCTGCTTCCCGGGCTCACCCGCCGCGTGCTCTCCGGCGGAGGAGGCGCCGCGTTCACAACAAAGACCGGCGCGGAAGCGGCCGAGGGGCAAAGCTCATCGTAGATCAACGCGGCAGTCGCGTCAGCAGGTGAATACGACGGAGCACTAGTTCGAGGGTGCTGTCGCGCACCTGTCCCCGCCGCTCGGCAAGGCGGGAGCGTGAGATGGAGCGGATGTTTTCAGGGAGGGCGTAGCTGATCGCTGTCAAGCCGCCCTCGGGAGGCTCGATGCGGACGTGAAGCGGGGTATCGCGATCGGTCCGGGTCAGCGGAACGGCGATGCACATCTCACCGCGGCCAGAGGAGAGCTGGTCGACGCTCACGATCACCACCGGGCGCGTGCCGCCTTGCTCGTGGCCTACGCCGGGCTCCAAGCGGGCATCCCAAACGTCCCCTTGCCTGGCGTCAGGGACCACCGTCACTCCAGGTCCTTCAAGCCGTCAAGCAGGGTGTCGTCCCAGGCCTCGATCTCAGCGCGATAGGACGCGGCCTGTCGGGGATCGGCCATCAGACGCTCCATGGCGGCCTCGTGTTCGGTCAAAATCTGATCGTCCTCAGCGTTACGGATAAGTGCTTCCAGCAGGTCGGGAGCACTCAAGCCTCGCTCCCGACTGAGGCGTCTCAGCCGATCGCGGGTTTCCGGCCGAATGCGGACGGTCGCGGTCGCAGCCATATCTGTATCTCCTTTCGTGCACGGCAGCGTATACGCTGAATCATACGATAACGCATACACGTGCCTGCCCCGTCCCGCTGGACGAAACCCCGCGCGATAAGGCAGCCAACTCAGCCGGGCACAGGCGCGCCCGCAAGCACCACCACAACGCCCACAAGCCCTGCTGCGAGAATCGTAGGCACGACCGAGCGGCGCAGGGCGAGCAGGGCAATGGCCGCCAGGGCCAGCACGGCCACCTGCCAGCCCTCTGATAAGGACAGCGCCAGTGGCACGGCCGACCCGATGATCGCGCCGATCGCGGCGGGGCCGGCGCCGTCGAGGAAGGCCCGTGCGCGGCGGTCGTGGCGCAGGCGATCGAAGCGGCGGGCACCCAGCAAGATGAAGGCAAACGACGGCGTGAAGGCCACCAGCGCCGCCAACAGCCCGCCGCCGATGCCGTGAGCGGCGTAGCCGACGACGGCCACCGTATGGGTCACCGGCCCCGGGGTGACCTGGCCGAGCGCGACGGCGTCGAGGAACTGGGCATTCGTCATCCAGTGGTAGACGTGCACGGCATCGGCGCGCATCAGAGGCACGATCACGAAGCCCCCGCCGTAGGAGAGCGCTCCTACCTTCAGCGCCGTCCAGGCGAGCGCGCCCAATCCGCCGGTCCCCGCCGCGACCCCCAGCAGTGAGCGAGGAGCAGGCGGGAACAGCGCGAGCGCCGTTCGCCGGCCGCCACGCAGAACGACCTCAATCAAGCCGCAGCCGAGCAGCACGAGCACGAGCCACGCTCCCAGCGAGGCCCCCGCAAGAGCGCCGACGGCGGCGTACAGCAGCCAGCGCCCACGACGCGCGCCGCCCACAGCCGCGGTGCGCGCGAGGCTGGCAGGCACGAGGTCAAGGCCGGCGCGCAGGGCAATCGCGGCAACTGCAGCTCCAGCTCCAGCCCCGGCGCCAAGCACCCACCGAGGCGGATGGGCAGCCAGGAACACGACCGCAAGCCCCAGCACGGCCACGAGACCGGGAGCGATGAAGCAGAAGCCACCCACGAGCGCACCCGCCGGGCCAGCAAGACGCCAGGCGCAGAAGATCGCGAGCTGCGTGGAGGCCGGGCCGGGCAGCAGGTTGCAGGCCGCCACGGCATCCTCGAAATCCTCCGCCGTGAGCCACTTGCGCTCGTCCACGCACAAGCGACGTAGCAGGGCGATGTGGGCGGGCGGCCCCCCGAACCCCAGGCAGCCGATGCGGCCCCACTCGCGCGCGATGAGCCCCAGGATGGGCGCAAGATAGCGCAACTTCGCGCTCAATTTGGGCTCTTGGGTACTAGAAGAGCGCTTCGTGCAGGAGAAAAGCCGTGAGAGCCCGAAGGATCGGGGTACGAAAGAACCGCCAGGAGAATCACGTAGCTGCAGACAACTGCCGATGAAGAACACACGTCCGTAGGGCGTTTTCGCGCGTATACGTTTCGGCAGAGTGTCGCGCCGCCGTCGCTACTGGGAGAATAATTGACAACGCAACTAATATGGCCTACAATTCCGACTCCGAGCATCGGATTAGAAGTACTTCCAGAGAAAGACCTGCCATGTCAGACACAGCCACACACACCAACCCACACCTCCCCGCACTGGACTCCGTGGAGGCCGTAGACGCTGCTGAGAATGCGGCGCTGGAGACCCCTGAGCTCGTAGGCGATCCAGCCCTAACGGTCGTCCCCGACGAGACCGACGCAGAGGCGAGCGTCGAGGCGCAGCCAGAGCGTCCAGCCCCGCCGGCGCTGTCGCTGGCCGCCTCGGAGAGCTTCATCCCGGAGTCGGTCGACCAGCTGCTGGCGCACTCGCGGCGCTACCCGCTGCTTACGCCTGCTCAGGAGATCGAACTGGCGCAGCGCATCGAGAAGGGCGATCTGCACGCCAAGGAACTGATGATCAACTCGAACCTGCGCCTGGTGGCCTCCAACGCGCGGCGCTACCAGAACCAGGGCCTGCCGCTGGCGGACCTCGTGCAGGAGGGTATGCTCGGCCTGATCCGCGCCAGCGAGAAGTTCGACTGGCGCAAGGGCTTTCGCTTCTCCACCTACGCCACCCTGTGGATCCGCCAGGCGATCCAGCGCGGCCTCGAGAACAGCGGTCGCACGATCCGCCTGCCCGTGCACGTGGCCCAGCGCTCGCGCAAGGTCGGGCGCGTGGAGCGCGAGCTTTCGGTGCGCCTGGGGCGCGAGCCCACCAACGAGGAGTTGGCGCAGGAGACGGGCCTCGAGCTGGAGCAGGTCGAAGAAGTGCGCCACCAGCGCAACGCGCTCGTCAGCCTCGACCAGCAGGTCGGCGAAGACGGCGACACGGCGCTGGGCGACCTGTTGCCCGCCGAGCAGGAGGCTCCCGAGGAAATCGCCTATGAGAACGAGCGCGAGCGCATCGTGCACCGCGCGATAGCCCAGCTGCCCGACACCGAGCGCAAGGTGCTGACCCTGCGCTTCGGCACGGGCCGCGAGGAGCCCCAGACGCTCACGGCGATCGGCAAGCGCCTGGGCTTCTCCGCCGAGCGGGCTTCGCAGCTGGAGCAGCGCGCGCTGAAGAAGCTCGCGGAGTCGCCCGAGCTGGCCGCTCTGCGCGAGGCCGCGTAAGCTCGATCGCCGCGGGCGCCGGGCGACAGCTCTCCGCGCCGCGGCGTCAGATGTTCGACACGTTGAGGCCGGTGCCCTGAAGCAGGGCATTGGCTTCGGCGTTGAGCACCGTGAACTCGCCGGTGAGGATGAGCGTGCCGAGCGCGATCATGACCACCCCGCCGGTGGCGATGATGAGCGGGAAGTGGCGCTTGACGACGTCGAGCGTGGTGGTGGCGCGCTCGAAGGCGAGGGCGATCAAGAGGAACGGGATCGCCAGGCCCATGGCGTAGAAGGCCAGTAGCAGCGCCCCGTGGGCAGCGGAGGTCGAGATCGCGGCCTGCGTGAGGATGGCGCCAAGCGTGAAGCTCGTGCAGGGCGTCCAGGCAATCGCGAAGGCCGCACCCGCTAGCAGCGGCCCGCCACGTCCCGCCAAACGCATGAGCGACTCGGAGTGCCACTGGAAGTTGAGACGGTCAACAAAAGGAGTGGCGAGAAAGACGACGCCCATCAGCACGATCAGCACGCCGCCGATCTGTTCGAGGGTGCTCTTGTGGGCGTTCAGCGAAGAACCCAGGGCCGTTGCGCTGAGTCCCAGGAGGATGAAGATCAGCGAGAAGCTAGCGATGAAGAGCAGGCTGGGGACGAGCACGCGACGCGCCCCGGCGCTGCCCATCTCCGCTGGGGTCACCCCGATGACCGTCGAGAGGTAGCCGGGTACCAGCGGCAGCACGCAGGGCGAGAGGAAGGAGACAAGCCCCGCGAGGATCGCTACGGGAATGCCCACGCCGGTGGCGGTGTCCGAGGCCGAGGATGCGGCCAGCAGGAGGCCCACGTGACTCATGGCCCCGCGACCGCGGCGCGCAGCTCGGCAACTTCGCGCTCCAGCTTCGCCACGCGCTCCTCCAGGCCAGCCACCAACGGAGCAGGCGCGGACGGACCGGTCGAAAAAGGACTAGCGCTTGCGGGAGGGACCGCGGCAGGCGCCACGCCCGTGCCGTTCCCCTGCGACCCCTCGCCCTCCCCCAGTAGCTGCAGATAGCGCTCCTCCTTCTGCCCCGGGCGGCGATCGAGACGCCGCACGAGCCCGCGCTCGATGAGGCGCGCGAGCGTGCCATGCACCTCATCGAGCCCGGCGAAGGCGTGCATGCGATCCCCCCGCTGCTTGAGCTCGCCCGGGGTCTGCGCGCCGCGCAGCATGAGCACGCACATGATGGCCTGCTCGTCCTCTGACATCGGCAGCGCCTCGGCGAGCAGGTGGCGGTACTTGGGCGCGCGCGAACCCGCCCCCGAGGCCAGGCGCGTGTAGCCGCGGCGTTCCAGGCGATGCAGCGCATCGCGCAGCACCTCGTCGTCGTAATCGACCACCGGCTCCCGGTTGGTCGACTGGTTGCACGCCAAGCGCAGCGCATTGAGCGACAGCGGGTAGGCGTCGGGGGTCGTGCGCTGCTTCTCGAGCAGACAGCCCAGCACGCGCAGCTCGGTGGGCAGCAGGTCCATTCCCTAAGCGTATGACGCGCGGGAGGGAAACGCCGCGGCCGGCCGATACAGTCGTGCTGGTGAGCCATTTTTTTGGAGAGGGTGGGGGCCGGTTTGCTGATGGACGACGCGCGATGCGCAGCGGCGGGCCGCTGAAGGAGATCGCGTCGAGCCCCGTTTCGCTGAGGCGCGTGGCGGCGCTGTTCGGGCCCTATCGCGTGCGGCTGGGCGGGCTGCTGACGCTGATCTTCTTCGCTGCGGGGCTCGGCGTGATCAGCCCGTTCCTGCTGCGGCGCATCATCGACAGCGCGCTGCCTAACAAGGACACGCACGAACTGGTGCTGTTGGTGGCGGGCATGATCGCGCTGTCGATCATCACGGGCGCGTTGGGCGTGGCGCAGACGTGGATCTCGAACCTTGTGGGCCAGCAGGTCATGCACGACCTGCGCGCCGCCGTCTACTCGCACCTGCAGCGCATGTCGCTGGCGTTTTTCACGCGCACGCGCACGGGCGAGGTGCAGTCGAGGATCGCCAACGACATCGGCGGCATCGACAACGTCGTCACATCCACCGCCACCTCGATTGTGCAGAACGTCACCACGGTCGTGGCGGTGGTCGTGGCGATGGTGCTGCTCAGCTGGGAGCTGGCGGCGTTCACGCTCGTGCTGCTGCCCTTCTTCGTGTGGCTGACGCGGCGCGTGGGCGAGGAGCGCAAGCGCATCACCTCCGTGCGCCAGGGGCGCCTGGCGGATATCTCGACGCTGGTGGAGGAGTCGCTGTCGGTGTCGGGCATCCTGCTTGGCAAGACGATGGGGCGCTCGCCGGAGCTGGTGGAGCGCTTCAAGGGCGAGTCGCGCGGCCTCGCGGACCTGGAGGTGCGCGCGCGCATGGCGGGGCGCTGGCGCATGGCCTCGGTGCAGATCAGCTTCGCCGTGATGCCGGCGCTCGTCTACCTCTTCGCCGGCCTAGATGCCGCGCACGGCGGCCACGCGGTGTCGATCGGCACCGTCGTGGCCTTCACCACCTTGCAGACGCGCGTGCTCTTCCCGATCCAGTCGCTGCTGTCGGTGGGCGTTGAAGTGCAGACCTCGCTGGCGCTGTTCGGGCGCATCTTCGAGTACCTCGACCTGCCCGTCGACATCGCCGAGGCGCCCGACGCACGCGTGCTGGAGGGTGTGCGCGGGGATGTGGCGCTGCGCGACATCTGCTTTCGCTACGGCGAGGACGCGCCGTGGACGCTGCAGGGCATCGACGCTGAGGTGCCGGCGGGCACGCGCACGGCGATCGTCGGCGAGACGGGCTCGGGCAAGACCACGATGGCCTACCTCGTCGCGCGCCTGTATGAGCCCCAGCGCGGCAGCGTGGAGATCGACGGCGTGGACATCCGCGAGGTCACGCTCGCCTCGCTCGCCGCCACCGTGGGCCTGGTCTCCCAGGAGACCTACCTATTTCACGCCTCCATCCGCGAGAACCTGCGTTTCGCGCGCGCCGGCGCCAGCGACGCGGAGATCGAAGAGGCCGCCCGCGCGGCGCAGATCCACGAGCTCATCGCCTCGCTGCCGGAGGGCTATGACACGATGGTGGGTGAGCGCGGCTACCGCTTCTCGGGCGGTGAGAAGCAGCGCATCGCGATCGCCCGCACGGTGCTGCGCAACCCGCCGGTGCTGATCCTCGATGAGGCCACGAGCGCGCTTGACACCGAGACCGAGCGCGCGGTGCAGCTGGCGCTCGATGAGCTGGCGAAGGGGCGCACGACGATCGCCATCGCACATCGGCTCTCCACGATCCGCGACGCCGACCAGATCCTCGTGCTCGACCGGGGTCACCTCGTGGAGCGCGGCACGCACGAGGAGCTGGTGGAGCTGGGTGGGCGCTATGCGGCGCTGCTGCGCGGCGCGCTCGTGGACGAGCCGGCCGAGGATCGCGCGGGCGGCGAGGAGCACTCCGCGGCGCTGGCCTGAGCCAAATCAGCGTCTGCCCTGTGCGGCTCGTCTGAATGGGTGCACTGTCACGCTCTGGCGTCAATGTTGAGGCGCACGTAGTCCACGATGACCGGTTCTCCCAGGGCAGCCAGGACATCGTCCATGAAGGACTCGCGCAACTCCTCGGGCAGTCGCTGGACGTGCGGTCCGAGCACGATCGTCGCAAGGAACTCACGCGGGTATTCGGGCTGCGTGGGCGCCGGCGTCAACCAGCAGCGCGCCTGCGCAAAGCCCGCGGCCCGCAGGCGCTCCTCGGTGACCTCGGGCGCGGCGTAGTTCCAGGGCGGCTGCCAGTCGCGGAAGTGCTCCGCGTATGGTTCGCGTGCGAGCACCCCGTTGGCCACGCCGCGCAGCGTGTTGATGTTGCCCTGTCCCCCGCACTGCGCCACAAGCTGTCCACCAGGGCGCAGGTTCGCGTGCAGGCGGGCGAAAAGCCGCTCGTGATCGGCGATCCAGTGGAAGGTCGCCGTGGAGAGGATCGCGTCCACCGGCTCCTCCAGGTCGAGCTCCAGCAGGTCCAGCACGCGCACATCGGCCTCCTGGCCCAGGCGCTCGCGGGCGGCCTGTGCCATGGAGGTCGAGGCGTCGACGGCGATCACCCTCCCCCGCGGCAGCCGCTCGATGAGCGCCTGCGTGACCCGGCCCGAGCCGCAGCCGGCGTCGAGCACGGTCTCCTCGCCACGCAGCTTCAGCCTGTCGAGCACCTGTCTGCCCAGGGCCTCCATGGGGCCCGAGATACGGTCGTAGCTGGCGCCGCTCCACTCGCGTACGGTCATACATCTGTACGTTATCACGTATGAGCTAACCGTCGAAATGCGCTTTGACGGCGAGCTCTATAAGCAGCTTGGAGAGTTGCCCTCCCTGCCACGCGATGGGTGAGCGGACGGGCGGCCCCCCCTCCTCCACTTTCAAAGTCGCGCCGGGAATGGCCTGCGCGTATGCCTCGGCGAGCGCCAGCGGATGGCCTGGGTCGACCTCATCGCGGCTGGCCACCACCAGCGTGGGCATGGCGACCGTCACCAGGTCGCGCAGCCCGGGGAAGGGGCGCGAGCGAGGAACCACTTCCAAGGCGTCGGCCACCGCCGCGGGATGCTCGTGCAGGGCGAGGCGCTGACGGATGACTGTCTGGACGGTCTCGCGCCACTGCTCGGGGATGGCGGTGAAGTCATAGGCCGCGAGGAAGCCCTCCACGCCGCCGCTGCGCAGCCCTTCGGCCAGCGCGTCGCGTTCTTGCGCCAGCGGCGAGGGGACCGTGGGATCGTAGGCGGGGGTGATCACGCCCAAAGCAGCCACGCGGTCGGGGTGCGCCCGTGCGAAGCTCAGCGCCGTGAGTGCCCCCATCGAGGCGCCCGCGAGCAGCGCGCGCGGCGCGTCCAGGGCATCCAGCACGGCCTCCAGGTCTGCGGCCAGGTCCTGGTAGTCGTATTCGGCGGGTGCCGGGGCCGGCGTGGAGCGACCGTGGCCGCGGGCGTCGTAGGCGATCACGCGATACCCCGAGCGCTCCAACAGGCGCGAGCCCATCACCACGTAGCGCCGCGTCGCGGTGAGGCCGTGCAGCAGCACCACCGGCGGACCCTCCCCCGCCTGCTCGCCCGACAGCCTCACGCCGCCGCTGCGAACCTCGAAGGCGCTCGCCACGGCCCGCTAGGCGTGGACGAGGGCGTGCTCGCGCACGAGCTCGGCGGAGCGCTCGGGCAGCTCCCAGAAGAAGAGATGACCGACGTCCTGGAGAATCTCAAGGCGCGAGCCGGGGATAAGTCCCGCGACGATGCGCCCGTGCTCGACGGGGATGATGCGATCCTCGGTGCCGTGGATGACCAGCGTGGGCATCTCAAGCGCCCCCAGACGGGTGCTGGTGTCGTGGCGCGTGATGGCCGAGAGCTGCTCCATCATCACGGCCACCGCCACCGGGCGCTCCTGGCCGATTGCGCGGAAGGCCGCGTAGGCCTCGGCGTTCTGGGCGAAGCGCGCTGAAATGTTTGTCTCCCACGCGGCGCGCAGGGCGCGTTCGCGGTCCCCGGACATCACGGCCGCGCCCAACTCGGGCTGCGCAGGGAGCGCGTTGCCGGAGCCGCCGCAGTAGGTGCAGCCCAACGTGAGAGTGCGGATGCGCTCGGGCTTGGCCAGCGCCAGCTCCTGGGCGACCATTCCCCCCATGGAGATGCCCATCACGTGCGCGGACTCCAGATCGAGCGCCGCCATCAGGCCGTTGGCATCCTGCGCCATATCGGCGATCGAGAAGGGGGCCTCGACGCGACTGCTCGCGCCCACGCCGCGGTTGTCGAAGGCGATCACCTCGAAGTCCTCCCGCAAAGCCTGCAGGAAGGGCTCTCCCCAGTGCAGCATCGTGCCCGAGAGGCCCATGATCAACAGCAGCGGCGGCCCCGAGCCGCTGCGCTCGTAGCTCAGCTGCACATCGCCTGCGTCGATTACCGGCATGTCTGAACCCTACACGCCAACCGCTGTTTGGAGAGCATCGCCGTGAGACCGGGCCGTGGCTCGGCGCCGCCCGCCGGCGTGCCCTGCCTACACCGGCAGCTCCAGCTGGTCTTTCTCCTCACTCAACGAGCCTTCGGCGTCACCAGTGCGCTCGCCGCTAGCGGCGGCCAGACCTGCCACCCGCACCCCGAGCAGTCGCACAGGTCGCGCCGGTGCGTACTCGCGCAGCAGCCTCAGCGCCACCGCAGTGACCTGTGCGGCGTCGCAGGTGGGTTCGGGGAGGGTGTGCGCTCGCGTGACCGTGGAGAAATCGTCCAAACGGACCTTGATGCCGATCGTGCGTCCGTGGCGTCCATGCGCAGCGAGGCTGGCGCATAGCTCCACCGCCATTCGCTCGAGCGCCAGGCACAGCTGCGCGAAGTCGCGGATGTCGTAGTCGAAGGTTCGCTCGCGCGACTCTGAGACGACCTTGCGCGCCTGGCCCACCTGGCCGTCGTGTTCAAAGCGCGCCCGGCGCCCGAGCTCGCGCCCCAGGTTGGGACCAAAGCGCTCGACAAGGTCCTCCTCAGGTGCGCTCGCCAGAGCGCTCAGCGTCGTCAACCCCATACCTGCGAGACGCTCGACGGTCTTCGGCCCGATCCCCGGCACCAGGCCGGGTGAGGAATCAGCAAAACGCGCACACGCCTGCTCGCGCGTTAAGGCCACGAACCCCGCCGGCTTCTCGGCATCCGAGGCGACCTTCGCCACCAGCTTGTTCGGCCCGATCCCCACCGAGCACGTCAAGTGCACCTGCGCCTGGATCTCCGCCACGAGACGCCGCATCGCCGCGCGCGGCGAGAACAGCCCGCCGAGGTCCAGGTATGCCTCATCCAGGCCCACCACCTCCACTCGCTCCACATGCGAGCGCACCAGCTCCATCATGCGCCGCGAGGTCTCCCGGTAGAAGGCGAAGTCCGGCGGCAGGAAAACCGCCTGCGGACACAGCCGCCGCGCCCGCGAAGCCGGCATCGCCGAGCCCACCTCAAAGCGCCTCGCCTCATAGCTCGCCGTCGTCACCACCGCCCTTGGCCCCGTCCCCGCCACCACCACCGGCAGCCCCCGCAGCTCCGGGCGGCGCAGCAGCTCGATCGAGACGTAGAAAGCATCTGCGTCGAGATGCGCAACGAGCAACTGAGCGAGTTCGGCGGGCACCGTGCAGCGAATCTAGCGAGGCCGGGCGCACAAGCCATAATCGACGGATGAGTGCGTCTGGCACTGCGAATCCACCGGAGGCCCCCAACGAGCCCGCCGGGACGACCGCCGGGAGACTCCGTAAAGCCCTACAAGGCCCGCTGCGGATGCTGCTCGCGCCGGCGGGGCCGGTGGGAACCTGGCTCCAACGCCTGGTCGCGGTGCAGGCCGCCGACCGAGCAGTGGCGATCGGTGCGCAGGCCTTTGGCGCACTGATACCGCTGCTGATCGTCTACAGCTCGGTTGTGCCAGTGGTCGACTCCCGGGACTTCGCCACCAGCTTCATCGAACGCATGGGGCTCAAAGGATCGGCTGCCGAAACTATGCGCGAAGTGCTCATCCCGCCGACGGGGGTCGCCGGTGGCGTCACGGCGATCAGCTTTGTGCTCGTTGTCGTCTCCGCGCTTGCCCTGGCGCGCGCCCTGCAGCGGCTGTATGAGGTCTCATATGAGCTTCCGGCCTCGGGCTTCCGGGGCACGCCCTGGCACCTGCTGTGGATCGCCATGATCCCTGTCTACCTCACGCTGCGACCCCTCTTGGCGGACCTCGCCGGCGGGTGGTGGCATATCGCCGGGTCGCTGCTGCTGGGTGCCGGTGCATGGCTTGCAACCCCCTACATTCTCCTCGGCCGGCGTTTGAACTGGCTGCAATTGATCCCAGGCGCCGTGTTCACCTCGCTGGGCATGACTGCGCTCGGCGGCGCATCGCTGATCTACCTCCCCCACTCGGTCAGTTCCTCCGCGCGCCACTACGGCGCAATCGGCGTGGCCTTCAGCCTGCTGAGCTGGCTCGTACTCGCCGGCTTCGTGCTCGTCGGCACCGCCACGGCAGGGGCCGTTACGCTCAAGCAGGTGGAGGCGTATCGCCTGCGCCGAGGGCGCTGACGCGCCGGCTCCTCCACGCGTCTCAGGCAGGAACCGGCTCTGGGGCCTTTTCAGTCGACCCTGACCGCGAGAACTGCATCGCGCCATCGTCGAGCGCGCCACGCCTGAGGCTCATCATGTCAAGCGGGTAGTTCTGACGCAGGCGCCACGGTGCCTTGGAACCCTGCCTGGGGAACGCATCTATCGAGCGCAAGACGTAGCTCGATGAGAAGTCGATGAACGGTTCTTCAAGAATCGACGGGTCCCGATTCCGCGCCACGCAAGTCGTGTAGCCGTGCTCATCCATGTGGTTGAGCAGGCGGCACAGGTACTCGCAGGTCAGATCACACTTGAGCGTCCACGACGCGTTGGTGTAGCCCAGCGCCATCACCATGTTGGGCACTCCGCTGAGCATCATGCCCTTGTAGCTCATCGTCTGCGAGAGCTCGACCTCGCGGCCGTCGACGGTGAGCTGCGTACCCCCCAGCGCCAGCAGATTCAGGCCCGTGGCGGTCACGATCACATCGGCCTCGACCTCCTCACCCGAGGCCAGCTTCAGGCCCTGCTCGGTGAAGGTCTCGATCTGGTCGGTCTGCACCGACGCACGCCCCGCGCTGATCGCCGCGAAGAGATCGCCGTCGGGCACCAGGCACATGCGCTGATCCCACGGTCCGTAGCGGGGCTTGAAGTGGGTGTCGATGTCGTATCCCGCTGGCAGCTGCCTCTCGTTGCCCCTGCGGATCACGGCCTTCATAAACTCGGGCCGGCGACGGCTCAGCTGAAAGCTCAGCATCGTGAGCAGCACGTTCTTCCAGCGCAGCAGCGGGTAGGTGGCCCTGGCCGGGAGCACCCTGCGCAGAGCCTTGGCGATCGGGTCTTCGCCGGGCAGTGAGACGATGTAGGTGGGTGAGCGCTGCAGCATCGTGACGTGGGCCGCGCTCTGCGCCATCGCCGGCACCAGCGTCACCGCCGTCGCGCCGCTGCCGATCACCACCACGCGCTTGCCGGTGTAGTCGAAGTCTTCCGGCCAGTGCTGAGGGTGGACGATCTGACCAGCGAAGCGCTCGGTGCCCTCGAACTGCGGCGTGTAGCCCTCGTCGTAGCGGTAGTAGCCGGTGCACATCAGCAGCACATTGCAGGTCATCTGCACCGTCTCCTGTGTATCGCTGCGCTCCGCCTGCACCGTCCAGCGCGCCTGCGCCGTCGAGAACTCGGCGCTCAGCACTCGGTGGTTGTAGCGGACCTTCTGCTCGATGCTGTGCTCGCGCGCAGTCTCGCGCACATAGCTCAAGATCGATGGCCCATCCGCAATCGACTTAGCCTGCTCCCACGGCTTGAACGAGTAGCCGAGCGTGTACATGTCCGAGTCCGAGCGGATCCCCGGATAGCGGAACAGGTCCCACGTACCGCCGATGCAGTCTCGCGCCTCGAGGATCGCGTAGGTCTTGCTCGGGCAGTTGGTCTGCAGATGGCAGGCCGCGCCGATACCGGACAGGCCCGCTCCGACGATCAGAACGTCGACGTGTTCGAGGGACATGAGTTGCAGCCTAGAGGGTGGCGCAGCAGGCTGCCAGGCTGGTTAGCCGGGCCCCTCTATTTTTCAATCGCCGTGTCCGGCCCGCCAGCCACCCGAGGCGTAATCGTCCAGGCCACCGAACATCTCCCCGGTCTGCAGCGTGTCCATCCCGTGCCGATACTCGCCGGCGAGCGCCTCATCGAGGCTCAGCGACCACTGCTCGTAGGAGGAGAGTCGATCGCTGCGCAGCGCCGCCTGAGGCTTGCATGCGATTTCGTGCGCCAGCTCCAGCGCCGCAGGCAGCGCCTGGCCAGCGGGAACGAGGCGGTTGGCCAGACCCATGCGCAGCGCCTCCTCGCCCGACACTCCGCGGCCGGTGAGGATCAGATCCAAGGCGTGGCTGTGTCCCAACAGGCGCGCCAAGCGAACCGTGCCACCGTCCATCAGCGGAATGCCCCAACGCCGGCAGTACACGCCAAAGACCGCGTCCTGCGAGGCCACGCGCAGATCACACCAGGCCGCGAGCTCCAAGCCGCCCGCTACCGCGTGTCCTTCCACCGCCGCGAGCACCGGCTTTGACAGCAGCATCCGCGTCGGCCCCACCGGCCCATCCCCGTCGGGCGCCAGACGCGTCACTCGCTCCGCTTCACCCGAGCGCATCGCCTTCAGATCCGCCCCCGCACAGAACGTGCCGTTCGCGCCCGTCAGCACCGCCACGTGCGCCGACTCCTCCGCGTCAAAGCGTCGGAACGCGTCAGCCAACTCCAGCGCCGTCGGCGCGTCGATCGCGTTGGCGACATCCGGGCGATCGAGCGTCACCACTACGACCGGTCCATCGCTCTCGTAGTGCACGCTCATTTCGACACCGCCTGCGCGTGCGCGCGGCGCAGCGCCTCGCCGAGCTCTGCGTGATCGGGGCTATCGCCCGCGTGCCGTGAGCGGTGGCTCCACACAACCTTGCCGCCAGGTGCGAACACGAACGCCCCGCCCAGCTGGTGCCAATCCTGTTCCGGGCGGCTCTTGGGTCGGTTGCCGCCCTGCGCCTCGCGCTCCAAGCCGACACCCTTCGCCCGACGACGAGCCACCCGCTGCGCCGCAAGTCCGAAGATCTGCCTGAACGAGCCGCGCGGCAGGTTCATCGCCTCATACGCCCGCATATCAGTTGACACCAGCACCGGAAAGCGAACGCCCGTCTGCTGCCTGAACGCCTGCGCCTGCACCGGCGTGCCCATCCCCAGCAGCCACACGTTGGGCTCCTCAGGCAGCAGCTGCCGATCCCGCTCCAGCTCCATCGCCCCCACCCGGCACTGCACACACAGGTAGTGCCTCAGGAACACGATCGCCGCAGGGCGGCTGCGCCACAGCTCGTCAAGTTCCACATTCGCCCCAGCCTGATCTTGCAGCACCAGCCCTGACAGAGGGTTCGCGGTTGCCCTAGCCGCGGTTCTCACCATGCAGACGACGCTACCAAACCCATTCGTCGGTACACCGACGAGAAGGAAACCCGGGCGAAGCAGGGATAGTCCGGCTGGTAGGCTCACCGCCAAGAATGTTCCACTTACTCGACTGGTTTGTGACTCTGCGGATACCTGAGAGCACCTCAGGATGAGTGCCGCCTCCAGCTTTGACGTGCCCTGCGGCTCGTGCGGTGCGATGAATCAGGCCCTGAATGCTTTCTGCGGAATGTGTGGGGACTCGATCAAGTCAGCGAACGGCATCGAGCAGCCACGAGGTGAGCGCGATCATCGCTACCGCGGGCCGCGCCGGCTATTGATCCTCGCAACGACTGCCATCGCGATCGGAGCGCCAGCGGCCATTGCATCGTTCTCTGCT
>DATBPO010000185.1:0-1586 GCA_036561265.1 Solirubrobacteraceae bacterium
AGGTGCCGGCCCCCTGGCCGTGGGCTGGTGAAGTCGTGAAGTCATGCAGCGCAACTCCCCATAGGTTGGTGCGCCCATCGTTGGAGGGATCGCTCAAGCGTTGGCGCAGGTCGCCCCCCGAACCGTGGGTGGGGGAGCCGCTAATGAAGCGGCCCCAGTCGTGCGCAACCGTATCGGGGAGACCGAGTGCGAGGCTCGCGAAAATCAGAGCGATGGCGATGCCCGCTCCCACGCCGACTCTGGCGCGAGCGCTCATACGGGGCCGGCTTGTGCGGCCCAGGCGGGGATCGAGGACCACGGCAAAGAGCAGGCGCAGGCCGCCGCACACGGCTGCGCAGATGCCTGCTGCGAGCGCAACGCGATGCCCCTGGGTCACTGCTGCGGGCGTGGTGGGATCGATGGTATCCAGGAGGTTGGCGTGGTAGGCGATCACGAGGAGGACCGCCGTGCCCGGCGCGCTTGCGAGTGCACCGCTGAGCAGTCCCTTTGGGCGAGCCACGAGCAGGTAGACGACGAGACCGATCGCGCCAGCAACTATCGCTCCTCGGGAGAAGGTGAAGAAGAGCGTGACGGCGAGCAGCGGCAGGGCGGCCGCGGCGAGCACACGGACGAAGCGCCGCTCACCGAGATTGCAGGCAAGATGAAAGGCGAGAATCACGCCCAGCGCCGCGAGCAGGCCGAGCGTATTCCAATAGGTGACCGGATAGCTGAGGCGCTGGTTGGCGACGTTGGGCGCTGTGTGCCACACATCGGGCAGCAGGCGGCTGATCAGTCCCGCGAGGCATACGACGCTCATGCCGAGCACCAGGCTCCGTACAAACCAGCGTAGGTGCTGCGCGCTGGGCCTGACCGAACCGAAAAGGACGAGGATCAGCAGGTAGAGCCATGCGCGGTCGAATTCGACCAAAGCACGACTGTTCGAGTGTGACCAGGAGGCTGATACCAGGGTCAGTAGGGCGTACAGCGCGAGCGCGGCGATCGCGATGAGGGTGCTCGGCGCGAGGCCGGCGAACGGTCGAGGCGCCTGCACGACCCTGATGAGCAGGATCTGGGTGAGAACCACTGCGGCGATCGCCGTGCTCGCCGGGAAGTAGCCACCGGCGTTGAAGCCGGTGAAGACGATCAGAGCGCCGGGGAGGAGCATGAGCGCTTTGACCGCCAAGCCCCCGGCGCGTGTGGCAGAGACCTCGCCGTCGCCGTTCGCCGCGGCGTCCCCGCTGCGGGCGGTTGGCGCGGGGTGGGCGGTGTAGTGGCGCTCGTCCGTGACGTGCGGTCTGGGGGTAGTGGCGTTCATGCCTGCTGGCTTCGGGTATCTGTGGATCGACAGGGCCTTGCCTACAGCCCGCGACGCGCCATGACGTGGGGGACGGTGCGCAGCAGGATCTTGATATCGGTCCACAGCGACCAGCTGGCGACATAGAGGTAGTCGATGGCGACCATCTCGCGCAGGGGCACGCGCGCTGGGCCGAGGATCTGCCAGTGGCCGGTCATGCCCGGCAGCAGCTCCAGGCGTCGGCGATGCCATCCCTCGACGTGTATGTCCTCGTCTACCACCAGCGGACGCGGCCCCACGAGGCTCATCTCGC
>DATBPO010000186.1:0-4772 GCA_036561265.1 Solirubrobacteraceae bacterium
CACCGGCTCAGCGGTGAGCTATCTGATCACCCCTGATGCGAGGAGCATCGCGCAGGCGTCAGCCATCTCCTTCGGTTGCGCGGAGGCTGTTGAGGCGCTCCTCTACCACCTGCTGCGACACCGTGAGTGGGTGCAGCGCGCCAACGCCGCGGCGTGGCTCGGCGCCGCAATCGACAGCTTAATTTTCCCGACGCTTGCTTTTGGCGGGCTCATGTGGGGCACGAGCATGGGGCAATTCACCGCGAAGGCGGCCGGTGCGCTGATGTGGTCAGCCGTGATCGTGCGGGTGCGCCCCGCTCCTCGTGTTCGTCTGGAGGCGTCGGCGTGATCCACTACCACGGCACGCCGATCACGCCGCGCGCGAAGCTTCTTGAGCTCGCGGGAAGGTGCTTCTGCGTCAGCTTCGCGAACCCCCAGGACGTCACGGTCTGTCACGAGATCGGGCAGGCTGTGATGCTGGACAACGGCGCGTTCTCGTACTGGCGTACAGGCCGGCCGGCCGATTGGCCAGGGTACTACGCGTGGTGTGAGCGCTGGCTCGAGTACCGCACGACTTGGGCGGTGATCCCCGACGTAATCGATGGCGGGGAGAGGAAGAACGACGCGCTGATCGAAGCGTGGCCGTTCGGTGACCGGGGCGCCCCGGTATGGCACATGCAGGAGCCGGTGGGCCGCCTAGTGCGTCTTGCGCAGGACTGGCCGCGGGTCTGCGTTGGTAGCTCGGGCAGATACCGCAGCGTCGCGAGCGAGAGCTGGCACGCGCGAATGGGTGAAGCAATGGAGGCGCTCTGTGGGGACGGCCCCTCCCCCGTGTGGCTGCACATGCTTCGGGGCCTTTGCCTAGCGGGCAGCGAGTATCCGTTTGCGTCGGCTGACAGCACGAACGTTGCTCGCAACCACGGCGCGTGTAAGAGCCGTGGCAGAGCGGCCCGAAGCCCGCTGCTCATGGTCGACGCGATCGATCGGCGCCAGTGCACGGCACGCTGGCACACCCGCATGGGCCGCGAATCGCGGAACGCGAAATGATGGTGCTTCTGGGAGAGACCTGGCGGAGCTGGGCAGACGCTCCGCCGTTCGCGCTGGGGTTCGTGCTGCAGTGCGCGCTGTGGTTCGCCCTCCTCGGAGCCCTGGCTGCGCGTTTCCAGCATGAGCGCGCGGGATCCTGCGTCTGCTCGTTTTCCGACATCTCTCCCCGCCCGGGTGCCCTGCCGTGAGTCGGAGGCGCGATCGAGATGCCGAGCTGTTCGTGCTCCTGGTCGCAGGGCTCGCGATGCTGGCTGCAGTGCTGCGTCACCGTGACCTGCCTGCCGAGTTGGCGCGGCACGCAGCGCTGCCTGCGATCTACGCGACCGGCGGCCTAATGGTGGTCCTCCTGGCGGGGCTCACGTGTCGTGTCGTCGTGACTCGTCGTGCGGTCGCCAGGCGGGTGCGGCTCGCTGTGCTTGCCCCCGACTCATTCGCGCCAACGCTCGATGCCGTGCTCCGCTTCGCGGCTCAGCTGTCCCGTGTGCGGCGATTCAGGGGCAGCTGGTTCGACACCGGCGCGTCCGCGGTGCGCGTGCTGCTCGATGGCAGCCATCAGGGAGCGATGCGCTACTCGCTCGTCGTCGGGGAGCGCTCGCTGCCAGCGATCCGTTCGGCGCTCAGCAACTACTCCCAGGTCCAGGTGCGGCGCGTGGAGCCTGAGGCGAGGGCGCGGAAGCCGGCGCATGTGATTCGTGCCGAGCTGCGCCTGGCGCGGCCAACCAGCGAGCCGCTCGCGCATCTCGCGCTCGAGCCCGATCCCCTTCAGAGCTTCGCGTCAGCGCTCGCCGGACTGGACCCTTCGCGCGAGCGCGCCGAGGTCGCTGTCGACCTTCTGCCGTGCACGGCCTCAGCGCGGCGGCGGCTGAGGAGTGGGCTGCTGCGCCAGGCTCGCCGGGCGCACACCGAGGGTGCCGCTCGCACGCTGGGCGGGGGCGTGTTGGAAACCTTCGCCGGCGAGCGCCAGACGGGGCGCCAACCAGCCGCAGACGTTGTGGGGCAGCGGGCGGACCGCGAGGAGATAGCGGCGAAGGTCTTGCTGAACGAGCCGCTCTTTCAGCTGCAAGTGCTCGTGCGCTGTCAGGCGAGCGCGGAGGGCATGGCCGCCGAACGGCTGCAGGCGATACTCGGATGCTTTGACGGCTTCACCGCGGCCAACTCGTTCCGCGTCGCCGGGGTGCGCGTGCTCGGGCTCGCGTTCCTGGGGGGGGATCTGCCAGGCCTGCGCCGGTGGTTTGACCGGCGGATGGACAGCGGCCTGTTTCGGCCACTGCGCTGTGGAATCGTGAGCGCACGCGAGGTCGCCGGGTTCCTGAAGCCGCCGACCGTGCACTGCGCGGCACCAGACGTGCTGCGGCTCGGCGCGGCCGTCCACCCCTCTCCGCGCAACCTGCCCGTGTACAGGGGGCAACGGGAGGTACTCCCGCTGGGGCGTGTCGCCGGCGAGCACGGGTCGCAGTTGGTGGGGTTGAATCTCTCGGACACGTTCTTCACGTACATCGCAGGGCGGAGCAGGTGGGGCAAGACCGAGCTTGCGATCACCCAGTTCTTGAGCCTGGTCCGTTCGGGGCACGGCGGCATGTTCCTCGACCCGCACGAGGACGGGATTCGCAGGATCAAGAGCTGCCTCACCGAGCCCTGCATGGCGGAGCGGATCCTCGAGCTTGATCTGGTCGGCGCCCGGTCACGCGAGGGGCAGCCTGGCTGGAACCTGCTCGCCGCGCGAGGATTGTCGGACGATGCGCGGGAGCGGCGAGTGGAGGCGATCGTCGACTCGTTCGCCTCTGCGCTTCAGTGGGGTGAGCGGAACAACCGCGCGCTGACGCTGACGACGCAGGCGTCCGGCGCACTGATTGAGCTCTCGACCGTGCTGCCGGCCGGGCTCGCACCGACGATCTTCCAGATACCGACACTGCTCGGCAACCCGGAGTGGCTGCAGGCAGTCCTGCCGTTCCTCTCGGCGCCGAGGCGGCAGTTCTTTTGCGAGCGCTTCCCGCGGATGAGCCAAGAGGCGATCACACCTGTCACGAATCTGATCGACCGGCTGCGTTCATCGACGCAGCTTGCCGCGCTGCTTGGCTCGCAACTGAGCACCTACGACATTGGCAAGGCGATGGACGAGGGCCGGATCGTGCTCGCCTGCCCTGGCGCGGGAGGCGCGCGCGACCGGCTGCTCGCGAACCTGCTCGTGTACGACCTGTTGCACGCCGCGAAGGGACGCGCGCACATCCCCCCGGCCCAGCGGCGAGAGTTCTATGTGTTCCTCGATGAGGTCCAGACCTACGACGGCGCCTCCTCGGGCAACCTCGCGGCGCTGCTGGAGGAGACGGCGAAGTACGCAATCCGGGCGACGTTGCTGAATCAGAACCCGGAGCGGCTGACACAGGCGACGCTGAACGCGCTGAGCACCAACCGCTCGCACCTGATCACAACCGCGCTCAACGCGCGTGCCGCGGGCCTGATCGCGCGGGAGTGGAACTCGGAACCGCCAGCCAGCGCGATCGCCTCACTGCCGCGCTTTCACTTCATCGGGCAAGCGACACACCAGGGCGTCTTGACGCGGCCGTTCCTGTTCGAGAACGTTGCGGTCACCGACCTGTTCGCGGATGCCTACAGACCCGAGCGGGTCGCGGACATCCAGCCGGCGATCGACCATGCGTCGGGGAGGGTTAGCGCACAGAAGACGATCGCGGCGCTGGACACGCTGGACGAGCGGATCCTGGATCACCTCGCCACCGCAAATGCGCGGGCGCAGGCCGCCCCACTCACAGCGCCCGAGCGCTTGGTGATGCCCCGGCTGCCGGACGTCGGGAACCCGGAATGAGTCCGGGCGCCGCCATCTCCTCGCCTCTCGCCCTGCCCGCCGTCGCGGTCGACGTTCTGCAGAGTCTGCACCAGCACCGCCTGCTCACCGCCCGGCAAGTATGTGCGCTGCACACTCCGAACGCCTCGCTGCGGTGGGCGCAGCGGATCCTGACCGAACTTCAAAAGCGATCTCTCACCGCGCGGGCAGCCGGCCCGCGGGGCGTGGCCCTGTGGTATCTGGCAGCCCAGGGCGCGGACACGATCGAGGCCCGCGGGACGCTCGCCGAGCCGCGGCGCAGAGTGACCACGGCCGCGCAGGCGGCAGGGCCATTGCGCGCCCACACCCTGGCGGTCAACGACACCGGTATCGCGTTTGTGGAAGCTGCTCGCCAGCGCGGCGGTGATGACTGCGGTCCGCTGTCCTGGCGGCACGAGATCGCGCACCCCTACACCGCCGGCCGGGGCCGCAACGGGGCGCACCTCGTCATCGCGGATGCGCTGCTCTCCTACCTGCAAGCTTCGGATGAGTCGCTGCTGCTGCACCAGCGATTCATCGAGCTGGACCGCGGGACGATCCCGGTGGAGCTGCTGGCAGCCAAGCTCTCCCGGTACGCGGAGATGCAGGCCTACAGCGGTGGCGAGACGGCAGGGAAGCGGCCGTTGTGGCGGGCGTACTACCGCGCCTTTCCGCCCGTACTCGTGGTGCTCGCCGGCCAGACGGCCGCCGCGGCACGCAGGCGTATCTCAAGGACGATTGCGCTGTATGTGTCGGACCCCGTTCGAAGACGTCATGGGACGGTGCCGATCTCGTTTACGACGCTGCCAGCGCTCGTCGCGCAGGGGCCATTTGCGCCGATCTTCATCTCAGCCGAGGAGCCGGGGCGGATGGTGGACTGGCTCGGGGAGGGTGGCGGGTGAGCGGCGGGAAGCGGTGTCCGGCGGGA
>DATBPO010000187.1:0-8169 GCA_036561265.1 Solirubrobacteraceae bacterium
CGACGGCGAGCAGGATGAGGCCCGCAGCGACGACGAAGGCCAGGTGGTAGCCGCCCGTGAGCGCCGCCGCGTGCGAGCTGCCGCCGGCGAGCAGATCCTTCGTGCGCGTCGCCGAGAGCGTCGCGAGCACCGCCAGGCCCAGCGCGCCGCCCACCTGCGCCGCCGTGTTGACGAGGCCGCTCGCCAGGCCCGCGTCCTCGCGCGTTGCGCCCGACATCGCCAGCGTCATCAGCGCCGGGAAGGAGCCGCCGATGCCCACGCCCAGCAGGATCATCACGGGGAGGACGTTCACCAGGTAGCTGCCGTTCACTGGCGCGCGCGAGAACAGCAAGAGGCCCACGGCGATGAGGCTCATCGCGGGGATCAGCGTCGTGCGCGCGCCGAAGCTCATGATCAGCTTTTCGGCATAGCGCAGCGAGAGAATGCCCATCACAATTGTCGCCGGCAGGAAGGCCAGGCCGATCTCCAGGGCGTCGTAGCCGAGCACCCGCTGCAGGTAGAGCGCGCCGAGGAAGAACATGCCGAACATGCCCGCCACCAGCAGCGCCTGCACCACATTGGCGCCGCTTACGTTGCGCGAGCGGAAGATGCGCAGCGGTATCAGCGGGTTCGCAGCGCGTGCCTGACGCACGATGAACGCCGCCAGCAGCACCAGCGAGACGGCGCCGAGCGCTAGCGCTTCGCCCGAGCCCCAGCCGTGCTCAGCTGCCGGCTTGACGATCGTGTACACGCCGAGCATGAGCGAGCTCGTGATGAGGATCGCGCCGGGGATGTCCGCGCCTGCGCTCAGGCCGATGCCCTCGTCGTGCGGCAAAAGGCGCGCGGCGATGATGCCCGTGGCGATACCGATAGGCACATTGATGAAGAAGATCCAGTGCCAGTTGATCGACTGCGTCAGCACGCCGCCCGCCAGTAGGCCCACCGAGCCGCCGGCGCTCGCCACAAAGCCATACACACCGATCGCCTTCGCCTGCTCGCGGGGCTCGGGAAACATCGTCACGATCATGCCCAGGATCACCGCCGAGGTCATCGCGCCGCCCACGCCCTGCACGAAGCGCGCGATCACCAGCACCTCCTGGCTCTGCGCAAGACCACACGCCAGCGAGGCCACAGTGAAGACCAAGAGGCCCGCCATAAAGACGCTACGCCGACCGATCAGATCCCCGAAGCGCCCCGCCAGCAAGAGCAGACCGCCAAAGGCAATCAGGTAGGCGTTCACCACCCACGCTAGGCTCGACTGCGTGAAGCGCAGGTCGTTCTGGATCGAGGGCAGCGCGACGTTCACGACCGTCGCATCCAGCACGATCATCAGCATCCCCACGCACAGCACGTAAAGGGCTATCCAGCGGTTTCTCTCGGCCACGCGCGGCAGGATATCGAGGTCGCCCGGATGCTCCCGTCGGCTCGCTTTTTCGGGCCCCCGCTACATCGAGCGCGCATTTGCGGATAATCAGTCGATGCACGAGCCGCGTCAAGGACCACGCGGGAGCGAGCGGCGCTTTGAGGCGATCGTCGGCGCGCTCAGCGATGCCGTCACCATCCGCGACCGCGAGGAACGCTTCCTCTACGCCAACCAGGCCGCGCTCGCGCACCTCGGCTTCGACTCCTGGGAGGCCCTGCGCGATACGCCGCCGCAGGCGATCATGAGCGACTACATCGTGCGCGCCGAGGACGGCCGCGAGCTGGCCATGGAGGACATCCCCTCTGTGCGCATCCTGCGCGGCGAGCCCCAGGCGCCGCCGCTGCTCATCCGCACCGTCCACCGCCAGACGGGACGCCTGCGCTGGAACCTGCTGAAGGCCGCCCCGCTGCTTGATGAGAACGGCGAGGTCGAAGCCACCATCATGATCACCGAGGAGGTCACCGAGCGCAAGCGCGCCGAACAGCGCAGCGCCTTCCTCGCGCAGGCCAGCGCCGTGCTCGCCTCCTCCCTCGACTACGAGCAGACGCTGCGCAACGTCGCCCAGCTCGCCGTTCCCACCATCGCCGACTGGTGCGCCGTGGACCTCGCCGACGGCGAAGGCGGACGCAGGACTGTCGCCGTCGCGCATGTCGATCCGCAACGTCTCGCCCTCGCCGAAGCGCTGCGCAGCTACATGCCCGACCGCCTCGATCCCGCCGCCGGCCTCGGCCTCGTTCTCAGCAGCGGCGAGCCGCTGCACTATCCCGAGATCACCGACGAGCTGCTCGAGCGCACCGCCATCGACGAGCGCCACCTCGACCTGCTGCGCGCCGTGGGCTTTCGCTCCGCCCTCATCGTCCCCATGCGCCTCGGCGAGACGGTCCTCGGGGCGCTCACCTTCGTCAGCGCCGAGTCCGGGCGCGTGCTCGATGACTTCGACATCAGCTTCGCGCAGGAGATCGCCGCGCGCGCCACCGTCGCCATCGAGAACGCCCGCCTCTACAGTGAACGTTCCAACATCGCGCGCACCCTGCAGCACAGCCTGCTGCCCGAGCGCCTGCCCCAGATAGAGGGCTACGAGCTCGCCAGCATCTACCTCCCCGCGCTCGAGGCCAGCCTCGTGGGCGGCGACTTCTACGACGTCTGGCAGCTCGGCGAGGATTGGCTCATCGTCATCGGCGACGTCACCGGCAAGGGCATCGACGCCGCTGCTTTGACCGCGCTCGTGCGCCACACTCTGCGCACCGCCTCCGAGTTCCTCTCCAGGCCCGCCGAGCTGCTCGCCTTCGTCGACGCCACCCTCAAGAAACGCCCCACGCTCTCTGTGTGCACCGCGCTCTGCATGCGCCTGCACGGCGAACATCTCACCCTCGCCGCCGGCGGGCATCCCCTGCCGCTGCGCATCGGGGCGGACGGCGTCGCGGAGGTCGGCGAATACGGGCCGCTCCTCGGAGGGCTCCCCGATGTGCGCTGGCGCGACTTCACTTTGGAGCTTCAGGCGGGCGACACCCTCATCGCCTACACCGACGGCATCACCGACGCCCGCGCCGAGGAGGGCGAGCGCTTTGGGCTCGAGCGCCTACGCTCGACACTCGCGAGCCTCGGCGGCAGGCCGGCCATCGAGGTCATCCAGGGTCTCACGCACGCCCTCGATGAGTTCCAGTCCGGCGCTCACGCCGACGACACCGCCGCCATCGCGCTGCACCGACTGGGACACGAGGCCGGGCCGGTCGGCGGCTGAGGTTACGACGGGCCGGCGGCTGCAAGCGTCACGGTCGCGTGATAATCGCTTGACAATGGCGACCGCTGAAGAAGTCACCGCCTACGCAGGCCGCACCGCCTGGGCGCGCAACCTGGCGACGCCCGTGCGCGATTTCCTGGGTACGGAGACGGGCGGAGCGATCGTGCTGCTGGCGGGCACGCTGCTTGCGCTTTTGTGGGCGAACTCGCCGTGGCCGCATTCGTATGAGTCCTTCTGGAGCACGCGCCTGGCGATCGTGCTGGGAGGTGGGGAAATCTCGGCCGACCTGCGCCACTGGGTCAACGAAGGGCTGATGACGTTCTTCTTCCTCGTCGTGGGTCTCGAGGCCAAGCGCGAGCTCGATCTGGGGGAGTTGCGCGAGCGCCGGCGGTTGACGCTCCCCGTGGTCGCTGCACTCGGCGGCATGGCGGTGCCGGTGGCGATCTACCTGGCCTTCAACGCGGGCGCCCCGGGGGCGCACGGCTGGGGGGCGGCGATGTCGACCGATACGGCCTTCGCGCTCGGCGCGCTCGCGCTGCTGACACCGCGCGCCGCGACGCGCCTGCGCGTCTTCCTGCTGACGCTCGCGGTCGTCGATGACCTCTGCGCGCTGCTCGTCATCGCCGTGGCGTATACGACACATGTTTCGCTCGTTGCGCTGGCAGTCGCCTTGGCGTTCATGGGCGTGCTCTTCGTGCTGCGCTACGCGCCGCAGTGGCTTCGCCCGCTGTCCATCTTGGGGGGTTTGGGGCTCTGGGTGGCACTGTTCGAGTCAGGCATCGACCCCGTGATCTCGGGCATCGTCATTGGCTTGGCAACGAGCGCCTATCCGCCGGCGCGTGAGGATCTCGAGCGAGCAACTGCTTTGACGCGCTCCTTTCGCGAGCAGCCCACGCCTGAGCTGGCGCGCTCCGCGCAGCAGGAGATCCTCTCCGCGATCTCGCCCAACGAGCGACTGCAGTACCGGCTTCACCCCTGGACGAGCTACCTCGTGGTGCCGCTCTTCGCGCTCGCCAACGCGGGCGTGCACGTCACGGGGGGGCTGATCGAAGACGCTCTGCGCTCGCCCATCACCTGGGGCATCCTGCTCGGCTACGTTGCGGGCAAGCCGCTGGGCATCTTCGGCGCCTCCTGGCTTGCCTCACGCCCGGCCATGCGCGGGCCACGCGCGCCGCTCAGCTCACCACTGCTCGCCGCCGGCGGAGCGGTCGCGGGGATCGGCTTCACCGTCTCGCTCCTTATCTCGAGCCTTGCCTTCAGTGGACGGCGCCTCGATGAGGCGCGGCTCGGCGCCCTGGGTTCGGTGCTGCTGGCGCCCCTGCTCTGCTGGGCCGTCCTGCGGGTCGTGAGGCGCCTGCCGCAGAGCGTGCGCGCGCGCCAGCTCGCCGGCACCGCCGTGGATCTCTTAGATCTCTCCGAGGAGGTCGACCCCGAGCGCGACCACATCCGGGGGCCGCAGGACGCACGCATCACGCTGCTTGAGTACGGCGACTTCGAGTGCTCCTACTGTGGGCAGGCCGAGGGGGTCATCCGCGAGCTCTTGGCCTCACTCGGCGATGAAGTGCGCTACGTCTGGCGTCACCTGCCGCTCAACGACGTGCACCCCCACGCGCAGCTCGCCGCCGAGGCCGCCGAGGCCGCGCACGCGCAGGGGAGCTTCTGGGAGATGCACGACACCCTGCTCGACCATCAGGGAGAGCTGCACCTGGAGCACATCTCGGCCTATGCCGAGCAGCTCGGGCTCGACGCCGAGCGCCTCGTTGAGGATCTGCGCCGGCGCGTGTATGCGGGGCGCGTCAGCAAGGACGTCGCGAGCGCCGATGAGAGCGGTGTCTCGGGCACGCCCACCTTCTTCATCAACGGGCGCCGGCACTACGGGGCCTATGACATCGCCACGCTCACCGATACGGTGCGCGCTGTGCGGCTGCGCGCCGGGGTCGCAGCGAGAGTTTGAGCGGGCCGTGCGGCTGCGCGCCGGGGTCGCGGGGAGACTTTGAGCGGGCCAATGCCGCTGCGCCCTACACCCCCAGCGAGCGCCCCACGATCTCCTTCATGATCTCGTTGCTGCCGCCGTAGATACGGGTGACGCGCGCGTCGGCGTAGGCGCGTGCGATGGGGTACTCGAGCATGTAGCCGTAGCCGCCGTGCAACTGCACGCAGCGATCGACGACGCGGCCCTGCAGCTCCGTGCACCACCACTTGGCCATCGCCGCGTCCTCGGCCGAGAGCTCGCCGCGGATGAGCGCCATCACGGCCTGGTCGGTATAAGCGGTTGCGAGCTCGATCTCGGTCTTCATCTCCGCCAGCGCAAAGCGCGAGGCCTGAAATGACCCCAGCGGCTGACCGAAGGCCATGCGCTCCTTGACGTATGCCAGTGTCCAGTCCAGCGCCGCCTGCGCCGCTGAGACGCCGGCGATCGCGATCGACAGGCGCTCCTGGGCGAGGTTGGCGACGAGGTAGGAGAAGCCCTTGCCCTCCTCGCCCAGGCGGTTGGTGAGCGGCACGTGCACGTCGGCGAAGAACAGCTCGGCGGTGTCCTGCGCGTGCATACCGAGCTTCTCCAGGTTGCGGCCTCGCTCGAAACCCTCCATGCCGCGCTCGATGATGAGCAGCGAGATGCCGCGGTGGCGCTCGCTGGGATCGGTCTTCAGCGCCACGATCACGAGGTCGGCATTGATGCCGTTGGTGATGAACGTCTTCGCGCCGTTGACCACGTAGTGGTCGTCCTCGGTGCGCGCCGCGCTCGCGCTCATCGAGGCCAGGTCGGAGCCGATCCCCGGCTCGGTCATCGCCAGCGCCGTGATCAGCGAGCCCTCAGCGATGCCCGGCAGCCAGCGCGCCCGCTGCTCCTCGTTGCAGTAGGCCAGGAAGTAGGGCAGGCAGATGTCGTTGTGCAGCGTGAGCCCCAGACCGCTGCCGGCGACGCCCGCGTAGGCGACCTCCTCCACGACGACCTGGTTGAAGCGGAAGTCGCTGACCCCAGCGCCGCCGTAGGCCGCGGGAACGCTCATCGCCAGCAGCCCCTGCTTGGCGGCCTTGGCAAAGAGCTCGCGCGGCACGATCCCCTCGCGCTCCCACCGCTCGTGGTGGGGCGTCACCTCGGCGGCTATGAACTTGCGGACCGACTCGCGGTAGTCGCGGTGCTCGTCCTGGAAGATCGTGCGCTTCACGCCGGCTGGGAGTTTAGAGGAGCCGGGTTGGACTGGCCAGGCGGCCAGTTGAAGGCAGCGACTCGTCAGATGCCTCGGTCAGGCGCCGACGTAAGCCGCGAGATGCTCACCGGTGAGAGTGGAGCGCGCAGCGACGAGCTCGGCCGACGTGCCCTCGAAGACGATGCGTCCGCCGTCGTGGCCGGCGCCGGGGCAACCGTGGGTCGCATCGACCCCAGTGTGTCCTGTTGTAGTCGTGACCAGGGCGTCTTCGTCGGTCGCCTCACGACCACGCGGCGGGTGGCTGATCGATGCGCACCAGGTTGCCGGACGGGTCGCGCACGGCAAAGTCCCGCGTGCCCCACGGCTGCTCGGTCGGCTCCTGCACGATCTCGGCGCCCGCGGCGCTCACCTTCTCGAAGCTGGCGTCGAGGTCGTCGCTGTGGAAGTGCACGCCGTTCAGGGCACCCTTGGCCACGAGTGCAGCGAGCGCGTCGCCGTCGGCGGGGCTGCCGTTCAGGTAGTTCGTCAGGACGATCGCCACGCCGGGCTGGGAAACGGCGCCGACGGTGATCCAGCGGAAATCGTCGCGAGCGACGTCGTTGCGCAACTCCAAGCCGAGTGTGTCGCGATAAAAGGTCAGTGCGAGGTCGGGGTCATGGACTAAGACGAAGCAGGTGGAGAGTGTGAGGTTCATGCCCCCAACACTAGGGAGCCAGCGTCCCGCGCGCTTCTCCGATCCTGCTCGGCTTGCGGCTCGGTCGCGTGAGGTCCTTGGCAACGCAGCCCGGCACGCTCGTCAGTGCGCTGTGGTCACGGGCCCGGTAGGCCGTCGGCGTCTCGCCCACCAGCTGGGTGAAGCGTGCGCTGAACGAGCCCAGCGACGTACACCCCACCGCCGTGCAGACCTCGGTCACCGACAGATGGCCGCCGCGCAGCAGCGCCTTCGCCCGCTCGATTCGCCGCGTCATCAGGTAGGCGTAGGGCGTCTCCCCGTACGTAGCGCGGAACTGCCGCGAGAAGTGTGCCCTCGACATCAATGCAGCGCGGGCGAGTACCGCGACGTCGAGCGGCTGCGCGTACTCGCGGTCCATCAGATCGCGGGAGCGGCGCAAGTACGCGAGGTTGGCGAGCTCCTCCGGCGTCACGGTGTGAGTGTAGATTCTTACATCCGCTTAGCTCTATCCAACGGGCCAAAGCCAGGCTAGCCTGCTCTTCAGTGTCCACCGCCCCCTCACCCCGCACGAAGCTCCGCCGTATGCCCGCCCGCGGCGTGCACGACCGTGAGACCATCCACGCCATCCTCGACGAGGCGATGGTCGCTCACGTCGGCTTTGCCGTCGATGGTCAGCCCTACGTCATCCCTACGCTGCATGCCCGCATCGGCGAGGAGGTCTACTTCCACGGCTCCGCTGCCAGTCGCACCATCCGCGCCCTCGCCGCCGGCGCGCCGGCCTGCCTCACCGTGACACTCCTCGACGGTCTCGTCCTCGCTCGCTCTGCCGTGCATCACTCCGTCAACTACCGCTCCGTCGTCGTGCTTGGCGCCGCGCGCCCGATTGAGGACCTCTCCGAGCGCATGGCGGCGATCGAGGCCTTCACCGAACGCCTCATCCCCGGCCGCTGGCAGGAGGCCCGTCCGCCCACTGTCAAGGAGCTCAAGGCCATCAGTGTCCTCGCGCTGTCGCTGGAGGAGTCCTCGGCCAAGCTCCGCACCGGACCCCCACTCGATGACGAGGAGGACTACGCGCTCGACGTCTGGGCCGGCGTGGTGCCGCTGTCCCTCAGCGCCGAGGAGCCTGTCCCCGATCCACGCCTGCCCGCGGGCAGGGCGCCGTCCGGGGCGATCGGCGGCTGGACTCCGCAGCGCACCTGAG
>DATBPO010000188.1:0-7562 GCA_036561265.1 Solirubrobacteraceae bacterium
CATCCCCACAATGATCGAGCGCTGGCAGCAGGGCTCCGACGTCGTCTACGCCGTGCGCAAGCAGCGCCAGGGCGAGACCGCCTTCAAGCTCGCCACCGCCTCCTGGTTCTACAAGCTCTTCGACAAGCTCGCCCAGGTCGACCTTGAGCCCAACTCCGGCGACTTCCGGCTGCTCGACCGCGCCGCTCTGAACGCCCTGCTCTCAATGACCGAGCGCTCGCGCTTCCTGCGCGGCATGACCGTCTGGGTCGGCTTCACCCAGACCGCCGTGCCCTACGAGCGCGACGCCCGCCACGCCGGCGAGACCAAGTACACGCTGCGCAAAATGCTGCGCTTCTCGCTTGACGCCATCGCCTCCTTCTCGCACCTTCCCCTGCAGCTCGCCACCTACGTGGGCATCATCTCCGCCGGCGTCGCCTTCATCGCCATCCCCGTCGTCATCGGCCTGCGCCTCGTCGACTCCTACCTGCCCGGCTTCGGCTCCATCACCATCGCCATCCTGCTCCTCGGAGGCATCCAGCTGATCGCCCTCGGCGTCATCGGCGAGTACGTCGGGCGCATCTACGACGAGGTCAAGCACCGGCCCCTCTACATCGTGCGCGACGAGCGCAACCGGCCTCAGGATGGCCCGCTGGGGGCGGCCGTCGGGCCGGCCGAGCGTGCCGGACTCGCCGCGCGCGTGCCCCACCGCGTCGCCTGAGAGTCTTGGCGCAGTAGGTCTTGCGGTCACTCCTGCGCTCACGCAGTGGACTCGCGCCCGGCGGGACCGCTCCACTCGGGCCGCTCGCGTGTTCTTCTCTACTGCACCCCTCCCACAAGGAAAGGCACGATCGATCTATGCCACGCAAGCCTCCACGTCCGCAGTGTCCCCGCACCCTCGCGCTTCTCGCCACCCCCGCCGTCGTGGGTGCGATGACGGTCGCCATGCCCGCCCTCGCCGGCACCAGCCTGCTAGGCGTCACCGCGCACACCGCCCGCACCCACTGCATCACCGCGCTAGTAGGCCACCGCCGCGTGCGCGAGTGCCTCATCCCTGGGCCACGCGGTCCGCGTGGCTTCACCGGGGCGCCCGGAGCCCGCGGGCTCAAAGGCTCCACCGGGCCTCGCGGTCACACCGGGCCCACCGGAGCCAAAGGGGCCACGGGGCTCACTGGGCCGCAGGGATCTCCGGGCACACCCGGACGCGACGGTACCGCACACGCCTACGCCGTCGTTAAGACCCAGCCCACGCTTGAAGTCATCTCCGCCCAGAGCTTCAACATCACGGCCATCTCAAGCCCCGCCGGCGGTATTTACTGCCTAACCCCTGCCGCTCCCATCAATCCCGGCGCCGATACCGCCGTCGTCTCACCCGAGGTCTCCTACAGCACCCCGGCAGCCCCCGGGCTGGTTGCGCTCAACGCGCAGCGCAAGAACTGTGCCCCCGGGACTTTCGAGGTCGACACCTACGCTCCCGCCACCTCCACACTATCCAACAACTACGCCTTCACGATCATCATCGCGTAGGCGGTGTGCCGGAACTCGCGCGGTCAGGCCATAATGGCCGCGTGAGCTCCAACCCCTCCCAGCCTGCTGCACCCGCCGATCCCCCCGGCGAGGGCTCGCCGAGCCTCGACCACCGCCAGGAGCGCGTCCGCCTGGAGACCCCCCGGCATCGCATCGAAGGCTCCATGACCATCGCGCGCGACGGCTACCGCAGTCGCGTCTCCGATGTCCTCAACGCCTCCGAGCGCGACTTCCTCACGCTCACCGACGTCACGCTCGCGCCGCTCGATGGCGGCAGCGTGGAGGAGCATTCATTCCTCGTGCTCGCCCGCGCTCACATCGTGTTTGCCGTCAGCGCCGAGGAGGAGCGCCCCCAGGCGTAGTCCACGCTGCGCATCCCCGGCAGCAGCAGACCTCCAAGGGTCGCCATCGCCCCCAGCATCCCCGCTGCGATCAGCGTCGTGCGTACGCCCAGCGCCGCGCTCACAGGTCCCGTGAGGGCCAGCGACAGCGGCAGCAGGCCGATCGAGATCAGCCAATCGAGGCTCGAGACCCGTCCTAGGAGCTCCCCCGGCACGTGGCGCTGCTTCATCGTCGCCCACACGATCGTCCCCGCCGTCTCCAGCAGGTTGAACGCCAGGCTCGCCAGCATCAGCTGCCACATTGCAGTTGCCAGGCCGTAGCCCGCTACCGCCAACGTCGCCAGCGCCCACACCGCGTAAATAAAGCGCATCCCCTGGCGGGGCAGGCCGCTGCGCGTCATCGCCAGCGCGCACGCCACCGATCCCAGGCCCCCCGCGCCGAGCACCAGTCCCAGCTGCACGCCGTTGCCGCCCAGCACGTTCTTCACCATGAAAGGCAGCAGCACCTCCGCGGGGCCCATGAACAGCAGGTAGGCGATGCCGGCGCTCGCGAAGGTGCCCCACAGCCACACGTTCCTGCGCACATAACTCCAGCCATCGCGCAGATCGCGCGTGGCCGTATGCGGTCCCGACTGCCCCCGCGCGGGTGCCGCTGCTCGCGCGTGTGCCCGCGGGGACATCGCCCATAGCGCCGCCGCGGAGACCACGAACGTCGCGCCGTCCGCGAGGAAGGCCGCGCCGGGGCCGAAGGCGCCCACGAGGATGCCGCCCAGCGCCGGACCCGCCAGGCGCAGCGCCAAGGGGCGCACCATCTGCTCCAGCGCATTGGCCTCGCCTAGCAGTCCCGGCGGCAGCAGCTCCGGCACGATCGCGTCGCTCGCCGGATCGAAGAAGGCCTGCGCGGCCCCATACACCGCGACGATCGCCATCATGTGCCATAGCTCAAGCGTCCCGCTCAGCGCCAGCGCTCCCATCACGAGGAGCAGCGTCGCGCGTACGGCGTCGGCGCTCAGCATCACCCTGCGGCGGTCGTGGCGGTCGCTCACCACGCCCCCCAGCAAAAGCAGCGCGATCAGCGGCATCGTCATCGCGATCCCGATCAGCGACAGCGCCGTGGGGGCGTTGCTCAGGGTGTACGCCTGCCAGGCAACGGCCACCAGGAAAGCGCCATCGCCCAGCAGCGACACGCAGCGGCCCACGAACAACAGGCGGAAGTTGCGGTGTTCACGCAGCATCGGGCGACGCCGGCGCCGGCGCGCCGGACCTCTGCTTCGCGGGCGCCGCCGCTGCCGCTCCGCCACTCCCTAGCGCCGCGGGGTCCGCGAGGTAGTCGAGCATGCGCTCGCTCTCCATCGGGTGCGCGAAGTGAAAGCCCTGGCCGAGCTCGCAGCCCAGGTCGCGCAACCGCTGCAGCTGCGCGTCCAGTTCGATGCCCTCTGCCACCACCTCCAGCGCCAGCGAGCTGCCCAGCGCGACGACCGCGCTTGACAGGTCCACCGCCTCCGGCGTGGCCTCCGGGCGCAGGAACGAGCGGTCCATCTTGATCACATCCACCGGGAAGCGACTCAGGTAGCTCAGCGAGCTGTAACCCGTGCCGAAGTCATCCATCGCGATGCGCACACCCAGCGAGCGCAGCTCCGCCAGCTTCACCACCGCGATCTCCGGGTCGTCGATCAGCATCGACTCCGTGATCTCCAGCGTCAACAGGCCCGCCTGGAGACCCGAGTCCGCCAGCGCGTCGTGCACATCGCTGATCACATCGCTGTGCTGCAGCTGCTTCACCGACAGGTTCACGCACATATACAGCGGCGGGTCCTCGCTCCACAACCGCTGCACCGCCACCGCCTGGCGGCACGCCTCGCGCAGCACCCAGCGCCCGATCGGCACGATCAGCCCCGTCTCCTCCGCGAACGGAATGAAGTCGCCCGGCACCACCAGCCCCCGCTCTGGGTGGCGCCAGCGCAGCAGCGCCTCCATGCCCGCCACCCGCCCGTCCGCCAGCTTTACGATCGGCTGGTAGTGCAGATCGAACTGATCGTTCTCAAGCGCCCGCTGCAGGTCCGCGCGCAGCTCCAGGCGCGCCAGCACGCCCGCGTGCATCTCCGGCTCAAACAGCCGGTAGCCGCCCTTGCCGTCGCGCTTGGCTATATACATCGCCGCGTCCGCATCGCGGATCAGCTCATCGGCACTCGCCGTCGAGTCGCCCTCCAGGATCGAGATCCCGATGCTCGCCCGCAGCACCAGCTCCTTGCCCGCCACCATCAACGGCGCCCGCAGGTCCTCCAGCACGCGTTCGGCCACTTCCACCGCCGTCTCCGTGCCCTCCAGGTCCTCCAGCAGCACCACGAACTCATCGCCCCCAAAACGCGCCGCCGTGTCGCTTGAGCGGATGCTGTTTGACAGCCGCTTGGCCACGTCGATCAGCGCCGCGTCGCCCGCGCCGTGGCCCAGGCTGTCGTTGATCGTCTTGAAGTCATCGATGTCCAGGAAGATCACGCCCAGTTCGCTTGACTCCCGCCGCGAGCGGCTGATCGCGTGGCGCACCCGCTCCACGAACAACGCGCGGTTGGGCAGGTTCGTCACCGGGTCGTGGAAGGCCTGGTGGGCCAGCTGCTCCTCGAAGGCCTTGCGCTCGCTGATGTCGCGCGCGTTCAGCACGATGCCCCGCACGTGCTCGTCATCGAGCAGGTTCGTGTGCAGCACCTCGAACTGGCGCAGGCCGCCGTCGCAGTGGCGCAGCGTGCATTCGATCACCTCGCCGTCCTTGCGCGCGTACGCCGCGCCGTCGGCCAGCAGCCGCAGCAGGTGTCCCGCATCATCGGGCGCCACCAGGCGGTCAAAGCGCGTCCCCAACAGCTCCTCGGGCGCGTACCCCAGCACGTGCTCGCTGCTCGGGCTCTGGTAGGTGATCGTCGCATCGCTGCCCACCACCGTGATCAGATCGCTTGAGTTCTGCACCAGTGAGGCAAAGCGCGCCTCGCTGCTGCGCCGCTGTATCTCCGCCGTTAGGCGCGCCTTCTCTGCCGCCAACTCCCGCTCGCGTTCGGTCGAGCGCTCCTGCTGGCGCACCAACCCCACCATGCGCATCACCACGAAGCCGAACAGCACGATCGAGGCCACCAGAATTACGATCAAGTCCAGATCGCCGCGGCGCATCTCCTTGAGCAGCACGCACACCGGTGCAATCAGCGACGCGCACGTCAGCAGTGCCAGGCGCAGGGGTGTCAGCTGGGACTCGCGCTCCTCCGTGGCCGGCTCCTCCATCGCCGTCATCGAGGGGTGCAGCGCCGCCGCGCCCCACAGCAGCTGGTATGACAGCCAGCCCAGGTCCAGCAGCAGCTGGTGGTGGTAGGTGCCATTCAGCGTCAGCACGCCGTACACGAAGTCCGTCACAAGCAGCGAGACGATGCTGGCGCTGAGCAGGTAGAAGGCAGGCTGGTGCTTGCCGTTATCCAGCGCCAGGCGGATCGCGGCCGCTAGCAGGATGATGTCCCCCAGCGGGTACGCCACCGACACGATCTTCGGCAGCACTTCCATCGTCGGGTCGTGCAGGTAGGGCGCGATCAGCAGTACCCACGAGAGCAGCGACAGGCCGAGGGTAAGGATCGCGCTGTCGATCAACCCGTTGCGATCCCCGCGCGGGTTGCGCCGGCGCACTAGCAGCAACAGGCCCAGCATCAGCGCTGGATACACCGTCAGGTAGATCGCATCGCCCACCGAGGGGAACGGAACTTCGGCGTGTAGCAGCTTGGGGTAGCTGTAGGTGTAGACATCGCCCAGCCAGTAGAGCCCCAGGCCCAGCGCGAACAGCCACCACGGCAGCGCGTAGGCGGGCTTGTTGCGGCGCACCCCCACGACGACCGCGATGACCGCGCTGAGGCCCATGAGGTTCAACAGCGGCGCATAACCCTTGAACGGCGGCACGAGCTCATACAGGAACGCGCCCACCGCGCCCAGCGCGAGGTAGATTTGCCAGGCGTGCGGACGCGCGAACGGAGTCCCCCGGCTCTCGCCACCTCCGGGACCCGTGTCCTTGTCGCGTCCGCCGCCCGCGCCTTGCGATCCGCCGCTGCGTCCCCCCTCGCCCGCATCCGCCGCGATCAGGCTCATCAGATGGCCTCCGGTATCGCATCGGGGATGCTCACCGCCGCCTGCGGCTCCGCTCCCGCGGGCTGCAACTCGCCGCGCTCTGCAAGCTCGCGCAGCGCCTCGATCAGCGTGTCCACTTCGGTGTCCGTATTGATCGCCGTGAGCTGCACGCGGAAGCCCACCTCGGCCTTGGGCACCAGCGGATAGGCCGCCAGCGTCACATAGATGCCGCGCTCGAACAGCAGCCTGCCCACGGCGTCGATGCGCTCGTGATCGCGCAGCGGCACCTCCACGATCGGCAGCTCCGAGCGGTTGGGCGTGTGCACGCCGAGCTCTTTGAGCGCGTTTAGCACGCGCACGGTGTGGCGGTGGAGCGTCGCGCGCAGCTCATCGCCGCGTTTCTCATTGGCATCGAAGCCCGCGAGCACGCTCGCCAGCGACGCCACCGGCGAGGGGCCGGAGTAGAGGTAGGGGGGAGCCGCGACCTTCAACAGGTTCTTGATCTCCGTGGGGCACGCGACGAAGGCCAAAAGCGACGAGTAGGCCTTGGAGAAGCCCCCCACCAGCACCACATCCTCGTAGCTCTCGTCGAAGTGGCGCACGATGCTGTTGCCGCGGCTGCCGTAGGGGCTCGTCTCGGTGGGTGTGCGCTCGCCGATGACGCCGAAACCGTGGGCGTCGTCCACGTACAGCAGCGCCCCGTGGCGGCGCGTGACCTCCGCGAAGGCCCGCAGGTCGGGTGGATTGCCCGTCATGCTGTTGACCCCATCCATGCACACCAGCCGCGTGCGGTCGTGGTCAGCGCTCAGCAGTTCATCCAGGTGGCCGGGGTCCTCGAAGCGAAAGCGCCTCACCGCCGCGCCGCGCCCGCGCGCCACCTGACAGCCGTCGTACATCGTCTTATGCGCCCGCGCATCCAGGAAGATCGTGCCCGAGGCCGCCAGCACCGGGATCACCGAGGCATGGATGTGCGTGATCGTGGGCAGCACCAGCGAGTCCTCCGCGCCCAGCAGCTCCGTCAGGCGCGCCTCGATCTGCTCATACAGTACGGGGCTGCCGAGCAGGCGCGACCAGCTGGGGTGCGTGCCCCACGTCTCCAGGTACTCGGGGATCGCCGCGATGATCTCGCGGTCCAGATCGAAGCCAAGGTAGTTGCAGGAGGCGAAGTCCGCCAGCCACTGCTCGCCCACGCGGATCATGCGCCCGTCGACCTCCTCGATGACGGCGTCCATCATCGGGTGCCCCGCGCGCAGCGTCTCGATATCGCGCACGCTGTCGAGCCAGTGATCGATCCAGCGACCACTGCTCCGCGGGGGGTTTGTGACCAGGGCAGACGACATCCGTCCCGATCATCGGATCGCTTCGCCCTCGGCTTGATAGCCGCACGCGCAAATCGGCGTTTCTTGCAGCCTGCGCGGGTGGGCGGCGTCGGCTCCCGCCAGGTCTGCGGCGGGGCTGGGTGTTCTTTCCACCAGGCCTGCGGTGGCAGCTTGGCTTCGTTCCCCTCAGGTCTGCGGCGGCAGCTGGGTGTCCATGTACTGCTTCGCCAGCCGCTTCGGAGCGCGCGCGAGCCACGCTTCGACGATCACCTCCTCGAGCTCATCCAGGGCGATCTGATCCAGGAGC
>DATBPO010000189.1:0-5452 GCA_036561265.1 Solirubrobacteraceae bacterium
TCATCGAGGGGTTCCTCGGGGAAGGCCAGACGCACGAGGCCACCGTCGGTGGCGGCGGCGGTGAGCGTGCCAAAGGGCGAGTCCACGGTGGCGTAGCCGATGTCGGCCAGGCCCTCGGAGATCGCGTGGGCGCTGAGGCGCTGGGCCAGGCGGGCGGCCTGCTGCTCCTCGTCCTGCACCGGCAGCGGGCCGGCGCTGAGCATTTTCTCGATGTCCTTCATGCGACCACGACCTCTCGGAGCTTGTTGAGTCCCTCGTGCAGTGAGCGCCGTGCCGCGTCCTCGGAGCAGCCGATGGCCTTGGCTATGTCGCGATGCGGCAGATCGCCCACGTAGCGCAGCAGCACGGCGGAGCGCTGGCGTGGGGGCAACTCGTGCACTGCCTCCCATAGCCCCTCGTCGCGCGTCTGGGGAGCGTTCGTCGATCCTCGTCCAGCCTTGGCGCCGTTGTCGGCCGCCTCGCCGACGTCCGCGACGGGCAGCGCTCGCTGTGACTTGCCCCTGTGCACATCGAGCGCCTTGCGGTGGGCGATCGTCAGCACCCAAGCGCGCAGGTTGGAGTCGGCGCGCAGCCGCGGATAGGCATTGAGCGCCGAGATGAAGGTCTCCTGGAAGCAGTCCTCGGCATCAACTGGGCCGACGTAGGAGACGAGCAGGCGCCATATCTCCTCGCGGTGGGCATCGAGGAAGCGCTGGAAAGGTGGCAGTGGCGCACTCACGGAAGCAAAACGCGGCTGGCTAGCAGAATGTGAGATCGGCGGTGACGGTCGGTGGGCGGACGTGCGCGGCACCTTCCGGTTCAGTCCTCGTACTCGAAGAACCCCGCGCCCACGTCGCGCCCCAGGCGCTCGCTGAGCACGAGGCGCCGCAAGGCCGGAGCGGGGCGGTAGCGCTCCTCGCGGTACTCCTCGCACAGCGCCTCCAGCACCGTCAGCACGTGGTCGAGGCCGATCTCGTCGGCCCACTCCAGCGGTCCGCGGGGGTGGTTCATGCCGAGCTTCATGCCGATGTCGATGTCGGCGGCGCTGCCCACGCCTTCACCGAGCGCAAAGGCCGACTCGTTGATGACCTGGCAGACGATCCGCCCCAGCACGAGACCGGGAGCGTCACCGACCCAGGCTGTGTGCTTGCCAAGCGCCGCGAAGAAGTGCTCCGCGCGCGCGATGGCCGCAGGCGAGGAGTGTTCGCTGCGCGTCAGCTCCACGAGGCCCGCCTGCGCGAAGGGAGGAAGCACGTGAAAGCCCACGCTGGGGCCGCCCGGGTCGAGGCTGGCAAGCGAGCCGCTGTCGCACAGCACGACGCGCGGGCCGCCGCGCGCGGTCTCTCCCTCATCGCCGAGGCCACACTCGATGATCAGTGCTGGCAGCTCGCGCTGAGCATCAAGGGGGCCGTGCACCTCATACCCGGCCTCCGCTGCGGCGCTACGCAACTCCTGGGCCAGCACGCCTTCGCCGCAGATCACGACAAGCCCCTCGCCGTTGCCAGGGGCAAGGCTCGAAGCCCGCCCATCCGGTGGCCCAGGGTCCTCGGGACGGTGGGCATCGGGGCCGGTGTAGTCGTAGTAGCCGCGCCCGCTCTTGCGCCCGTGCAGCCCTGCGGCCACCATGCGCGCCTGAATCGGGGAGGGGCGCCAGCGCGGCTCGCCGAAACCGAGCTCGTAGAAGCTGCGCGCGACGTCAAAGCCGGTGTCGACGCCGACGAGGTCGCTCAGCTCAAACGGCCCCATACGAAAGCCGCCCTCCAGGCGCACGATGCGGTCGATCGTGGGTACGTCGGCGATCTGCTCGCCCAGCAGCCGCAGCGCCTCAAGGCCAAAGGGGCGGTTGCAGCGGTTGACCAGGAATCCGGGGCCGTCGCTGGCTCTGATCGTGGTCTTGCCCATCGCCTCGCCCGTAGCCGTCGCCAGCTCCAGCGCGCTCTCGCTGGAGCGCATGCCGGCGATCACCTCCAGCAGCCGCATCACCGGCGCGGGGTTGAAGAAGTGCATCCCCACGACGCGCTCGGGATGTGTGGCGGCCGCAGCGACCGCAGTCACCGGTAGCGAGGAGGTGTTGGTGGCCAGCACGCACTCCTCGCTGACGACCTCACAGAGCTGGCGGTAGAGCTCGTGCTTGAGCTCCAGGCGCTCGGGCGCCGCCTCGATCACCAGATCACACGGTGCGAGCGCCACGATGTCCTCGACGGCCTGCAGCCGTTCGCTGGCGGTGGCGGCATCCTCGGCGCTGAGCTTGCCCTTGGCGGCTTCCTTCTGCAGGCCCTCAACAACGCGCTTGGCGCCGCGCTCCAATGCCTCGGGGATCGGGTCGTGCAGGAACGTGTGTGCGCCCGAGCGCGCCGCCAGCTGCGCGATCCCTGCACCCATCGTGCCGGCGCCGATCACGCCGATCGTTCGTGCCGGTGAGGCGCTCATCGGAGCGGCAGACTACCGCCTGCGACCGTGCCGCTTCGGAACACCGATCGTGATCGGGTGAGAAGAGACGATCGGGGCCTGCGTGCCGGTGCGGATCGTGACGGTCAGCCGCGCCTGTAGTGGCCCGCGCGTGAGCAGCAGGTGCTTGGCCGTGCGGTCGAGCTTGAAGATGAGCTTTGCCGTGGCGGCGGGCGCGATCGTGATTGTCGTGTGGCCCAGCGTGACATCGCGATTGTGCGCATCGCGGCCGGTAGCCTGCAGCTTCGCGGTGCACGCTTCACCACCCGCCGGACACCTGATCGACTCGCCGCTGTTGACGAAGATCTTGCCTAGGGGTCTGGCGGAGGCAGCAACTGCCCCTGTGGTGGCTGCCAGCGCGGCCAGCAGACCCGCAAATACAAGTTTCCTCAAGAGGGCACCAGCGCGTTGATCCCCGTCATGGCGCGCCCGATGATCAGCTTCTGGATCTGGCTTGTGCCCTCGTACAGGGTCGTCACGCGCACGTCGCGGAAGTAGCGCTCGACGGGGTGGTCATCGACGTAGCCAGCACCGCCGTGGACCTGGATGGCGGTGTTGGCGCACTCCACGGCGGCCTCGGTGGCGTGCAGCTTGGCGACGGAGGTCTCAAGCGTATTGGGACGGCCCTTGTCCTTAAGGAAGCCCGCGCGCCACACGAGCATGCGCGAGGCGTCGGTCTTCAGCACCATGTCGGCGATCATCGCCTGCACCAGCTGGAAGCTCGCGATCGGGCGGCCGAACTGCTCGCGCTCCTTGGCGTAGTTGACGGACTCCTCGACGCAGCCCTGGCAGATACCCACGCAGCCGGCGGCCACCGAGAAGCGGCCTGAGTCCAGCGCCGACATGGCCACCTTGAAGCCGTCGCCGACCTCGCCGAGAACGTCGTCGGGGCCGACTTTGACGTCTTCCAGGGAGATCGAGGCGGTGTCGCTGGCGTGCAGGCCCATCTTGTGCTCGATCGTCTGCGCCTGGTAGCCCGGCTGGTCGGTGTCCACGAGGAAGCACGCCAGGCCGCGGTGTCCCTTCTCAGGATCGGTCTGGGCAAAGATCAGCGCGACCTTGGCGTAGTTGCCCATCGAGATCCACATCTTCGCGCCGTTGATGCTCCAGCCCTCGGCGGTCTTGGTGGCGCGCGTGCGCTGGTTGGCGGCGTCGCTGCCGGTGTCGGGCTCGGTGAGGCCGAAGCAGCCGAGCCACTCGCCGCTGCAGAGCTTGGGCAGGTAGTGCTGCTTCTGCTCCTCGGTACCCCACTTGAGAATCGCTGAGCACACGAGGCTCGTCTGCACGGAGATGACGGTTCTTACTGAAGAGCAGCCGCGGCCGATCTCCTCGACGACGAGGCCATAGTCCAGATAGCCCAGGCCCGCGCCGCCATACTCGCGCGGCACGATCGCGCCGAGGTAGCCCTGGTCGGCGATCTTCTTGACGAGCTCCAGGTCGAAGTGATGGTTGCGCGCGTTTTCGCGCGCCTGCAGCACGATCTCCTTGTCGGTGAACTCGCGCGCGGTGTCGCGGATCAGGCGCTGCTCGTCGCTTAGGTCGAAGTCCATGGGTCTCCTCGTTTTTTCTTTTCCAATGCGCCTAGCTCTCGGCCGCCGTCGCGGTGGCGAGCTTGGGGCTTCGCCACGGTGCCTGCACACGCCGCGCCAGCTCCGGCGCGAGGCTATCGATTGGCAGCCGTTCCTGCACGAGGCTGTCGCGCTCGCGGACCGTGACCGTGCCCTGCTCCACGCTCTCGTGGTCGATGGTGACGCAGAAGGGCGTGCCGATCTCGTCCTGGCGGCGGTAGCGCTTGCCGATCGCGCCGCCGTCGTCGTACTCGGCCTGAACGAGCTTGCGCAGCTCCTCGTAGACCTCGCGTGCGAGCTCGGGCTGGCCGTCCTTCTTGAGGAGCGGCAGCACCGCGACCTTTACCGGCGCCAGGCGTGGGTGGAGCCTGAGAACGGTGCGCTGCTCGCCCGCGCCGGCGCCCTCGCGCGCGACGGTTTCCTCGTCGTAGGCGTCCACCACGAAGGCCAGCGTCGCGCGATCGGCCCCCGCGGCGGGCTCGATCACGTGCGGCACGTAGCGCTCGCCGCTGGCCTGGTCGAAGTACTCGAGCTTCTCGCCCGAGAACTGCGCGTGCTGTTTGAGGTCGAAATCGCCGCGGTTGGCGATGCCCTCCAGCTCCGACCAGCCGATGGGGAAGAGGTATTCCACGTCGCTCGTCTGGCTTGAGTAGTGCGAGAGCTCGTCCTGATCGTGCGCACGCAGACGCAGGTGATCGGGGCGGATGCCGAGCTCCTCATACCAGCGCTTGCGCTCCGTGAGCCAGTGCCCGAACCACTGCTGCGCCTCGGCGGGAGGGACGAAGAACTCCATCTCCATCTGCTCGAACTCGCGCGTGCGAAAGATGAAATTCCCCGGTGTGATCTCGTTGCGGAAGGACTTGCCGATCTGCGCGATGCCGAAGGGCGGCTTCTTGCGCGAGAACTGCAGGACGTTCTTGAAGTTGACGAAGATCCCCTGCGCGGTCTCGGGGCGCAGGTAGGCGGTCGCGCCCGACTCCTTGACGGGGCCGATCGTCGTCTCGAACATCAGGTTGAAGTCGCGCGCCTGCGTCAGATCGCACTCGTCCGTGTCACCGGGGTGCTTGGAGGGCTTGCGCCCGCACGGCAGCTCGCCGAGGTGGTCGGCGCGGAAGCGCTGCCCGCACGTGCGACAGTCCACGAGCGGGTCCGTGAAGCCGGCGAGGTGCCCGGAGGCCTCCCACACGCGCGGGTGCTGCAGGATCGCGGAGTCCAGCGCCACGATGTCCTCGCGCTCGGAGAGCATCGCGCGCCACCACTCGCCCTTGACGTTGCCCTTCAGCAACACGCCGTAGTGGCCGAAGTCATACGTCGAGCCGACGCCGCCGTAGATCTCCGAGGAGGGGAAGATGAAGCCGCGGCGCTTGCACAGCGCGACGATCTTGTCCATCGTGACGAGGTCCGTGGGCGGCTGGGGGGGTTCGGTCATGGCTGGGGGAGGAGGGGTTTGGTCAAAT
>DATBPO010000190.1:0-3382 GCA_036561265.1 Solirubrobacteraceae bacterium
GGGTGTTCGTCAACGCATCGCTTGAGGAGATCACGCGGATCGCTGAAGAGTTGGAGTTGACGATGCTGCAGCTGCACGGCGACGAGGGGCCTTCCTTCTGCCTGGAGGCCGCCCGGCGGACCGGGGCCAGGATCGTCAAGGCCGTGCAGGTCTCCGGTCCCGGCGATCTGCGCGACGTCGAGCGCTTTCACGTCGACTACCACCTGCTCGACGCTCGCCCCAAGGCGCCCGAGAAGCAGGGGTTGCGGGGGGGCACGGGGGAGAGCTTTGACTGGGCTCTACTCGCCGCGCGGCGCTCCAAGGTGCCGCTCATCCTCAGTGGCGGCCTCGGGCCGGAGAATGTGGCCGAGGCGATCGCCGCCACGCATCCCTTCGCCGTCGATACCGCCAGTGGTACCGAGGCTGCGCCTGGGCGCAAGGACCCCTCGCGGCTCTCGGACTTCTTTGCCGCCGTCAGGAGTACCGCAGCCCCCGCGTCAAACGTGCCTGCTCCCACGCCCGTATAGACATGTAGGGTCGTGGACGTGAGTGCTTCTTCTGAGACCATCGAGCACCGCTTCGGCCGCTACGGCGGGCAGTTCGTGCCCGAGACCCTCATGCCCGCGCTGGCCGAGCTCGAGCAGGCCTGGCTCGCGGCCAGGGAGGACCCGCACTACAGGAGCGAGCTCGATGGACTGCTGCGCGACTTCGTCGGGCGGCCCTCGCCGCTCTATCGCGCGCGGCGGCTCTCAGAGCGGCTGGGGAGGACGATTTATCTCAAGCGTGAGGACCTCAACCACACCGGCTCGCACAAGCTCAACAACGCCCTCGGACAGGCGCTCTTGGCGCGGCGCATGGGCAAGCAGCGCATTATCGCCGAGACTGGCGCTGGGCAGCACGGCGTTGCCACGGCCACGGTCTGTGCCCTTTTGGATCTCGACTGCGTCATCTACATGGGCGTCGAGGACACCCGTCGCCAGCAGCCCAACGTGCAGCGCATGGAACTGCTCGGCGCCACCGTCCAGCCCGTCGACGCCGGCGCCCGCACGCTCAAGGAGGCCACCTCCGCGGCCATCCGCGACTGGGTCACCAACGTCGCCAGCACCCACTACGTGATCGGCTCCGCTGTCGGCCCCGCTCCCTACCCCGCGCTGGTGCGCGACCTGCAGCGCATCATCGGCGACGAGGCCCGCGCGCAGATCCTTGAGCGCGAGGGGCGCCTGCCCGCGCGCGTCATCGCCTGCGTCGGCGGCGGCTCCAACTCGATCGGTACCTTCACCGCCTTTCTCGAGGACCCGCAGGTGCAGCTCATCGGGGTCGAGGCCGGGGGCGAGGGCATCGACACCCCCCGCCACGGAGCACCGCTGACCGTCGGCGGGCGCGCCGGTGTGCTGCACGGCTCGCTCTCCGCCATCATGCAGGACGAGCAGGGCCAGATCATCGAAGCCCACTCCGTCTCCGCCGGACTTGATTACCCAGGCACCGGCCCCCAGCACGCCTTTCTGCGTGACTCCGGTCGCGCACGCTATGAGGCAGTCACGGACGCTGACGCGCTTGCTGCCTTTCGCGACTTCACGCGCCTGGAGGGGATCATCCCCGCGCTAGAGAGCGCCCACGCGCTTGCCTGGGCCATGGCGCAGGACGACGGCGAGCTCGATCTCATCTGCCTCTCCGGGCGCGGCGACAAGGATCTCGCCGAGGTCCTGGCACTGACGTGACCGGCATCGAGCGCCTCGCCCAAGCCTTCTCCGAGCACGGAAAGCGCGCCGCGCTCATGCCCTACATCATGGGCGGCTATCCCACGCTTGAGGAGTCGCTGCGCATCGGGCAGGCCTGCGTACACGCCGGTGCCGACGTCATCGAGCTCGGCTTGCCCTACTCCGATCCGCTCGCCGACGGCCCCGTCATTCATGCCGCCGGCACGCAGGCGCTCGCCGCCGGGGCCGATGTCGCCGGTGTGCTTGAGGTGGCTCGCGCGCTCGCGCCCACCGTGCCTGTCGTGCTCATGTGCTACGCCAACATGGTCATGGCGCCCGGCGTCGAGACCTTTGTCGACCGTCTTGCTCAGACCGGCGCCTGCGGGCTGATAGTGCCCGATTTGCCTCTGGAGGAGACGGAGCAGACGCTCGCCGCCTGCGAAGCCCGCGGCCTCGCCCTCGTGCCGCTTGTGGCGCCCACCACGCCCCCCGAGCGGCTTGCTGCCATCGGCGCGCAGGCGCGCGGCTTTCTCTACACCGTCTCCGTCGTCGGCACCACCGGCGAGCGCGCCGCGCTCTCCGAGCGCTTCGCCGAGATCGTCGCTGCCGCCAAGGCCGCCACGGCCGTGCCCGTCGCGCTTGGCTTCGGCATCTCCACGCCCCAGCAGGCCCGGCAGGCAGCCCAGGCCGGTGCCGACGGCGTCATCGTGGGCACCCGCCTGGTACGCGCCGCCGGCGAGTCCTCCGATCCCGCTGCTGCCGTCGGGGCGCTCGTGGCGGAGCTTGCCGCGGGGCTGGCCCTATAAGATTGCCAGCCAATGGGACTCGTCCTTACCGTCACCGCCGGCCTCATCGTCTGGGTCGTCCTCTGGGCCCTCGGCGCCAAGGGCTTCGACGCCTTCATGCTTGCCGCCGTCATCATCCTCGTCGGTGCCTGCCTCAAGATCCTCTCCGGCTACCTCCCCGGCCGCCGCACGAGCTAGCCTGCCGGGTGCGCTTGCGCCGGCATTCCCATCAGCACCACGCACCCACGGCGCCACGCGATCGGGGTGTGTGGCCCTGTTGAAATACGCCCTCAGCTGTACTGCGCTACTCGCCGCGCTGGCCCTTCTGGCCTGTGGCTGCGGCGGTGTCGGCGTCTCCGGCGCCTCCAACCTCGGCAACCTCCTCACCGTCTACTCAAGCCTGCCTCTGCAGGGCGCCTCAGCCGGCGTCTCCCAGCAAATCGTCAACGGCGAGAAGCTTGCCCTCTACGACGCCGGCGGACACGTCGGCCAGTTCCGCGTCAGCTACTACTCGCTCGATGACGCCAACCCGCAGACCGGACAGTGGGATCCCGGCATAACCGCCGCCGATGCCAAGACCGCCGCGCAGGACACCAGCACCATCGCCTACCTCGGCGACTACAACTCGCCTGCCACTGCCATCTCGCTGCCGCTCATCAACGCCGCCGGCATCCTCCAGGTCAGCCCCGCAAGCCCGTACGTCGGTCTCACATCCTCACTCGACGCCGGCCAGGATGAGCCCGAACGCTTCTACCCGACCGGCCGCCGCAACTTCGCGCGCCTGGCACCCGGCAACGTCGTCGAGGCCGGCGCGCAGACCCAGCTGATGCGCTCGCTCGGCGTGAAGAAGGTCTACGTGCTCTATGACCAGGACCCGTTCGACCAGCCGCTGGCCCAGCTCGTCAGCCACGACGCGGCCGC
>DATBPO010000191.1:0-10720 GCA_036561265.1 Solirubrobacteraceae bacterium
ATGTAGGGGACGAGGTTCCACGCCAGATCGTCGGTGAGCACGAACACGATGTTGGGGCGCTTGCCGCCGCCCTGGCCCGCACCTGCAGCCGCGAAGGAGGCAGGCGCAGCGGAGGGCGAGACGGGAGCGCCAGGCGCCCTCGTTCCCGGCGCCAGGGGGTTCGTCGCGAGCGCCACCCTGTCGCGGCCCGACGTCTGCCCAGCGGGGTCTGCCGCGCCGCAGCCGCACAGCACCGGCCCCAACAACACAACACAGGTCATGGCAAGCGCGAGGAAAGTCCTGTTACATGAAGCACGCACCCCACAGCAGGCTACGGCGCGGGCGTTATGAATGACGCACACCGGCCCAAACCTGGACCGGCCCCTGCCGGTCCTCCTCAAAAAAACGGGATCAAAGAGACCAAAGAGGGAGACGCCAACCGATGGACTTCAAGCCCAGCCCTCGCTGCGAGGAGCTCAAGCAGCGCCTGCAGCAGTTCATGGACGAGCACATCTACCCGGCCGAAGCCGTCTACGAGCGCCAGCTGCGCGAGTCCGGCGACCCCCACCACCAGCCGGCCATCATGGAGGAACTCAAGGTACGCGCGCGCGAGGCCGGGCTGTGGAACATGTTCCTGCCCGACTCCACGCATGGCGCGGGGCTCTCCAACAGCGACTACGCGCCCTTGGCGGAGATCCTCGGGCGCAGCCACATCGCCTCGGAGGCCTGCAACTGCTCGGCCCCCGACACGGGCAACATGGAGGTGCTCCACCAGTTCGCCACCGACGAGCAGAAAGAGCGCTGGCTTATACCTCTACTTGAGGGTGAGATTCGCTCTTCTTTCGCTATGACAGAGCCGGATGTAGCTTCCTCGGATGCCACCAACATCGCGTTGCGCATCGAGCGCGAGGGGGACGAGTACGTGCTCAACGGGCGCAAGTGGTGGACCTCCGGGGCGCTGCATCCGCACGCCAGGATCATGATCGTGATGGGCAAGACCCAGCCGGACGGGTGGGCGGGCTCCCGGCATAAGCAGCAGAGCATGGTGCTCGTTCCATTCGATACGCCCGGTGTGAGCATCCTGCGCGGGCTGCCCGTGTTCGGCTACCAGGATCAGGAGGGCCACGCCGAAGTCGACTTCAGCGACGTGCGCGTGCCCGCGAGCAACCTCATCGCCGGCGAGGGCGATGGCTTTATGATCGCCCAGGCGCGCCTGGGACCGGGCCGCATCCACCACTGCATGCGTTCGCTGGGGGCGGCTGAGCGAGCGCTGGAGGCGATGTGCCGGCGGGCGGTCGCGCGCGTCACCTTCGGTCAGCCCGTGGCTATGCGCGCCAACATCCAGGACTGGATCGCCGAGGCCCGCATCGAGATCGAGATGGCCCGGCTGCTCACGCTGAAGGCCGCCTGGCTGATGGACACCGTCGGCAATCGCCACGCGCGCATGGAGATCAGCGCCATCAAGGTGGCCGCGCCCAACGTGGCCTTGAAGGTCATCGACCGCGCCATCCAGGTGCACGGCGGCGGCGGCGTCAGCGACGACTTCACTTTGGCCTGGGCCTATGCGCACCTGCGCACGCTGCGCCTTGCCGACGGTCCCGATGAGGTGCACAAGCTCTCCATCGCCCGCCGCGAGCTCGCGCCCTATCTCACGGATTCAGACACCGCCTGACCCACAAGCGTCAGGTAGCTGTGGCCGGATGCACCTCGCGTACTCCGGGGCGCAGCAGGTCGTCCTCGTGCACAACGATGATCGCCTCTCAGCAGTTCCCGCAGCTCCTCATCGGTAGGGTGCGCGGGACTATGCGACTGTCACTCAAGCTGGGGTTCGGCAGCGTCGCAGCAGTCGCGGGCGCAGCCCTGTGGTGGCGCAAGCATCCCTCGGCCTGCCCCTATGGCCAGCGTTTCTGGGTCCAGGCCCCCCACCCCTTCATAACGCGCGCGCGTCTGCGTCGTGTGCTCGCGCCCGCGCCTGGCGAGCGCTTGCTGGAGATCGGCCCCGGCACCGGCTACTACTCACTGCCCGTGGCGCAGTGGCTTGCACCGCAGGGCACCCTGGAGCTGCTCGATGTGCAGCCGGAGATGCTCGAGCACACGCTCGCACGCGCACGCGCGGCGGGCATCGAGAACATGCACTCCACGGTCGGCGATGCGCAGGCGATGCCCTTCGCTGATGACACCTTCGACGCCGCCTATCTCACCGTCGTGCTCGGCGAGATCCCCGACCAGGAGGCCGCCCTGCGCGAGTTGCGCCGCGTGCTCAAGCCCTCCGGTCGGCTGATCGTCGGCGAGCTCATGGGCGATCCGCACTGGGTCTCACCCAAAGCCCTCCGCGGGCGCGCGCACAGCGCCGGGCTGCGTTTCGAGCGCCAGGAGGGCGGGCCGCTGGGCTACTTCGCGCGCTTCGCCCCCGCCGCCTGATCCGCCCAGCTCGTGGAGGCGCCGGCGCAAGCCGATCCGCGTCGTGGTGGGGAACAGGCTGTGAAGCTGGAGACACTCAGTCCGCAGGCGCTGTGGCCGAGACGATCCACGTCGAGGCGGGCGCGCGGATGAAGCCATCGGGGGCGTCGAATTCGGCGAGGCCCGCGCGCAAGGCCTCGCGCACCTCTCCGTGCAGGTGCGCCGCGCGATCGCCGGCTAGTCGCAGGATCTCGCCGGCGGGGCCGATGGCCATGACCATGTCGATCGCTTCCTCCACGTCCTTGCCGATGGCGATCGGCACATCGCAGCGGCGCAGGGCGATGTCCTTGAAGCCCGCGTGCAGCAGCACCTCGCTGGTGGTGTCCGCGTCGGCCATCGAGAACGGTCCGGGACCGCAGGTGGGCTCGTCGTACTCCTCGGGGCGACTGACGATGCCCTCGACGATGGTCTGCCCGCGGTAGAGCCAGTCGTTGTCGATGCGCCGCCGCCACACAACCATCACCAGCTGGCCGCCCGGCTTCAGCGCACGACGCACGTTACGCAGGGCAGCCACGGGGTTGGCGAAGAACATCGTGCCAAAGCGCGAGAAGGCCATGTCGTAGGGGCCGCCGAGATCGGCGGCCTGCACGTCGGCGACCGCGAAGCTCACGTTGGTGAGGCCGGCCTGCGCCGCCTCCTCGCGGGCGGTCTCGATGAAGTTGGCGGCCGCGTCGACGCCCACCACCTCGCCCTGCGCGCCGAGGAGCTCAGCGATCTGCTGGGTGGTGTCGCCAAAGCCACAGCCCAGGTCCAGCACCCGCTCGCCCGCGCGCGGCGGATAGAGCTCAAGCGCCGCCTCACCGTGCGCGCCCAGACCAGTCGTGACGAGCTCGCGGAAGCGCACGAAGCGGTCATACAGCGGCCCGTCCCAGGCCCTGATCGCCTCCTCGTTGGCCTCGACGGGGTGCATCTCGGTGGTAGGTGCGATAGGTGCAATCTCGCTCATGCGTTCACCGAGAAGTGTAGACGGGCGCGCTCGAAGCGCTCCAGGCAGTCAGTGCCGAGCGCCGCGGCCGGCGTAAGACAACCTGAGCGCTTGGGGGCAAGATCGCCTGCGGCGAGGATGAGTCCGGCCTCGCCCAGCATGCGCGCGGTGGCGAGATAGCCCGGGTGCCCCTCGGCTGAGACCTCAACCGCCAGGTCGTGCCCAGCGGCGGTACGCGCCTGCAAAGACATGCTCCAGCTCCAGTTCTCGAGGCGATCGGCCGCCGGTCCGAAGCCCGAGCCGGGGAGCACGGTGCCGAGTATCCCGGCGACGCGCTCCCGTAGGGCGGGCTGTGCGCGAGAGAGAGCGGCAAAGCCCATCTGCATGCCGGCTAAAGCCCCGGCCATGCCATAGCGCAGGGGCAGCGTGGCAGGGCTCCCCGCCAGGACCATGCCCTCGCGGTAGCGAAACGGCTCGGAGCGCGCGCCGTCATCAGCGGCGAGCAGTGCCGCGGTGCGCTGGATGACGGCGGGGTTGATGAAGGCGGCTGGCGCCATCGGGGCGATCACGGCATCGCGCACCCCACGCCGGGGAGCCAGCGAGATGGGACTCACGCGGCGGACCTCCGCGGCAGCGACGGGATCGGTGATGAGAGCGGCAGGGTCGGTAGCCACCGTGGGGTCCTCGCCGGCCATGACCGCGAGGAGGCTCTGCACGGTCCCTCCGGAGATCGCATCGGAGAGGCGCGGCATGCCGGGCGGCTGGCGGATGCTCACGTGCAGCTCTGCCTCGGCGAGCCCTTCGCCCCAGCGCTCGCGCGCGGTCTCGGCGGCGAGCAGCACGGCGAGATCCGGCGGCAGGCACTCAAAGCCGCAGACCTGCACGAGCTTCACCTGCGCCTGCAGGGCGCGCTCCTGGAAGGCGTCGATGACGCGTCGCACGAAGGGGATCTCGCCGGTGAGATCCGCGTAGTGGGCGCCACCCTCCACACATGCCTCGATCACCGGCCAGCCATACAGCGTGTAGGGGCCGACGAGATTGAGGACCACCCGTGTGCGTGAGGCCATCTCCCGCAGTGACTCGGGGTCCTCAACGTCGGCCGCGATCGTCTGCGCATCGCTCACCCCGACCTCGGCGAGCACGCGCGTGACCTTGGCCGCGTCGCGGCCCGCGGCTGCCCAGCGCGCGCCGGTCTCGGTGGCACGCTGCGCCAGATACGCCGCCACGCGGCGGCCCGTCACGCCGGTGGCGCCGAAGACGATTACATCGAAGTCTCGCTCAGCCACGGTCTTTGACGATACAGGACGCTGCGCAGAGCCTGGAGGTGTTTGTACGCATCACCACCGCCAGCGCGATCCCCTTCTCGCGCGCTAGTCTCGAAGACCGCCAGCGGATCGTCGGGGACGCTAAGCGCTCGATGTACTGCCCGATGACCTCGCGCGCTGGTAGTGCTCGGTCACCAGGGTCGGGACCAGATCGCTGACCTGCTCCATCCCGAGTGCCAGCTGTGCGGCCTGCGCGCCGGAGTAGACGATGCGCCCGATCCCGATTCCCGGCTGCGTCCAGTGCCCGGACAGGAACAACCCTGGAACCGGGGGGTCATGGCGCAGACGCTTGCTGCCGCTCTGCTGCGGAGTGCCGTCCCAGCCGTAGGCTGCCCCGCGAGCGTTCCTCGAGGCCTCGCCCAGCGTCACTGGTGTGGCGCTTTCGGTGAACGTGAGGCCCTTGCGATATCCAGGCAATACGCCGTCGATAAGGCTGAGCAAGCGGTCGGTGAGCGGACCGGCCGCGGTCTCCCAGGGTTCACCAATCTCATAGGGGGCCAGCACCGTGGCCGTAACGAGATGCTCGCCCGCGGGCGCCAGCGAAGGGTCTGCAAGCGTAGGGATCGCCAGGCGAACGGCAAGCCGCTCGATGTCGTGCTCCTCGTGATCCCAGGATGAGAACACGAACATCTCCTGAGCCACGTCCGGCAGGTCCATGCGAGAGGCGCTGTAGAGGACGAACGCCGAGCTGGATGGCTTCATCCGCCCCAGGCGCTTCAGGAAGCGAGCCTCAAGCTGCTCCGGATCGAGGAGCCGCTCGAAAGTGTCCAGCGCATCGATGCCCGAGATCACGATCGGGGCGCCCGCCTCGCTGCCGTCGGCCAGCTCGACACCGGTAACGACTCCGCGCGCAAGCCGGATGGCGGTGACTTCGCTGCTCACCCGCAGCTCGCCGCCGTTTGCGGCCAGCGCCGTGACGAGGCCGTCGATGAGCACCTGGAAACCGCCCTGGCAGTACACCTGTCCGCCGTGGAGCGCCGAGATCATCATGCCCGCCCAGGGCATGAAGGCCGCCCGCGAGGGAGCGAGACCGAGGGCAGGCCATGTCGCGGCGAGGACCGCGCGCGCGCGCGGATCTCCGATGTACTCGCGCAGCACCTCATCGAGCGTTGAGCGCGAGAATCGGAACACCGTCGGATAGCGGCTGACCGCATCGCCTAGGTCGCCACCGAGCCCTCGCGGCGTGCGGTTGCGCTCCAGGTCGCGCAGCTCCTCGAACAGCTGCGTGCATGCCGCGAACAGTCCCCGGATGTCAGCCGCCGAGTCGGGGAAACGCTTCGCGTGGAGATCCAGAAAGGCGTCGTTGTCGGGCGGCGCGTCGAGCTGGAAGCCGGGCAGGCGGACCGTGTAGAGCGGATCCACCGGCGTGAGCGTCAACCGGTCACGCACCCCGAGGTGACGGAGCAGCACATCGAGCCGTCCACCGGACTCGCCCGAGTCGGCCGTATAGACCGCCGTATTGAAACGATGCTGCCCTCGCTGCAAGCCGCGCGCGAGGCCGCCGGGGGACTCGCTGCGCTCGCAGACAAGGACGCGCTGTCCTGCGCAAGCCAGGAACGCCGCCGCCGAGAGACCGCCAAGCCCCGCGCCGACGACGATCGCGTCGTAGTCGCTCACGGGGCGAAGTCCATGTCCTTCGCGTGCTCTTTGAGCGCCACCGTGCGATAGATGACGCGCATCATCGTGTCGCGCATCACACAGGCCAGCGGATTCGCCATACGGCCCAGATTCCCGATCCGCCAAGCCGTGTTCTGGAATCTGGCGGTGCGTGGCTGGCGTCTGCCCTCGTACTCGCGCAGCGCCGCCGGGACGTCATCGGCCCCCTGCAAACAGGCGGCAAGAACGACGGCGTCCTCCATGCCCGAGCCGGCCCCTTGGCCGCTGTTGAAGGTCATCGGGTGTGCTGCGTCGCCGAGCAGTGTCACGCGCCCGCGACCCCACTGCTCAAGCGGCGGACGATCGTAGATGTCGGTTGGGTGGATCGCCTGCGCGGAGGTCGCGTCGATCAGGCGCTCGATCGGCTCCGCCCAGCCCCGGTGACGCTCGGCCAGCATCTCCTTGACGGGCCGCTTCAGCGCTGCACCCGGTGTGTCGTTGTTCGCGACGCTCATCCAATAGGCCTGGTCGAGCCCGATGTCGTAGTAGACGAAGCGCTCGCCCCTGCCCCACAGCGAGCAGAAGGAGCGCGCTGGGATCAGAGCCCCCGAATCCTGGACCACCGACCTCATGACGGTGTAGCCGGCGAAGCGCGGCTCCTCGTCTCCATGGAGCCGCGCACGAACGGTGGAGCGCAGGCCGTCGGCGCCGACGAGCAGATCGCAGGTCTGCGTGGCGCCGCCGTCGACTTCGATCTCGACCGTGTCCCCGCGGTCCTCGAAGTCACTCACCCGCGAGCCCAGATGCACATGCTCAGCGCCCAGCTCGGCGAGCAGCACCTTATGTACGTGCTCACGGCTGATCATCAGCGTCGGGGCCCCGTGCTTGCGCCCGAGCTCGCCAGTCGGCCACGACGCGAGCAGACCGCCCTTCGCTGTGCGGAACTCGCAGATATCCATCACCGACGCGCACTCCTGCATCGCCTCGGCGACACCTAGCAGCTGCAGCGCGCGAGTCGCGTTCGTAAACAACGTCAGGCCCGCACCGACCGGGCGCAGCTCGGTGGCCTGCTCGTACACGTGGGCATCGAGGCCCGCGTTGCGGGCAGCGATCGCGAAGCAAAGCCCACCGATTCCAGCTCCTACGACGACAATACGCGGCTCGCTCATCTACCCCTCCGTTCGACTCACTACGGCACTCCACGCGGGAGCGCCGCCGGTACGCGATGACGATCATAAGCCCACGGCCGTCGAACGGGAGCAACGCCGGGCCTGAAGCAGGTAGAACCAGTGTTCGAAACTCTTCTCTGCGTTGTGCGTTATGGGGGCATGAGTCCATATCGCTGGTTGCCGTCGCGAGCTTCCGTTGGTCTGGCTGGGCGGTGGAGGTGGTCGCAGAGGCGCCGCCGAGCACGGACCGGCCGAGTCGTGCTGCGGATGCTGCCGGCGTTGACCGCTACGGCGTACCTGCTCGTCGCTGCGCCGCTGCCCGCGGCGGCACAGATCGCGTACGTGACCAGCATCGGGAATGGCAGGGTGGTATCGGTGGACACGGTTTCTGGGCGGCAGGGACCTGCGATCATGGTGCCCGCGCCCGGCGGGCTCGCGATCACCCCAGACGGGAAGACCGTGTACGTCACCAGCAATTCCGGCAATTCGGTGACGCCGATCGATACGGCCACCAATACCGCAGAGGCGCCGATCGCCATCGGGGGAAGCCCGAACGGGATTGCCGTGAGCCCTGACGGGCGGACGGTGTACGTGACCAGCGCGAATGCGCACAGTGTGACGCCAATCGATACCGCGACGAAGCTGGCCGGTCCAGCGATCACGGTCGACCAGCCGACGAACATCGCGATCGCTCCGGATGGACGCACGGCGTACGTGCTGAGCGCCGGCAACACACTGCTGACCCCAATTGATCTGACCAAGGACACGACGCGCCCGCCCATTGCGCTCAGCCACAAGGGACAGGCGGTCGCCATCACTCCCGACGGCAGGTTGGCGCTCGTGCCCCAGAACGATTCACCGTTGAGCTCGGTCAACGGACCGAGCTATCTCCAACTGGTGAATCTCGTCAGTGGCCAGGCCGAGGCACCGATCCAGCTGGGCAATCTCGGCGTGGCCGCCATCGCCGTCGCACCCGATGCACTGACCGCCTACATCAGTGAGTACAGCATCGGCACCCCCCTTTTTCTTCCCATCAGCGGCTCCGTCATTCCCATCAGCGGCTCCGTCCTTCCGTTTGCCATCCCGTCGCGCTCCGTCGGCTCGCCGATTCTTGTGGCCCCCCTCGGCAGCGTCGCCGACCTGGCCGTCACCGGTGACAGCGCGACCGTGTTCGCCACCGTTCCATGCAACGATTATCACTGCGTGAGCGGTGGGGTTTTCGTGCTCGACACCGCGACGCACACGGTCGCGGGCGGCCTGAACGTGAGCGGCCTGTCGCCCGTCTCCTGGGGGATGTCCCCGGGCCCGATCGCGCTCGTTCCCGACCCGAGTGCCGCCTTCACCGCCGTACCGGCGCAGACGGGATCCCCGAGCAGCTTCGACGCCACGGCCTCCACCGACTCGGGCGGCTCGGTTACCAGCTACAGCTGGCGATTCGGCGACAACACTCCGCCAGCGATCACCGCGGCACCGACCGTCAGCCACATTTACTCCCAGCCGGGCAGCTACGAAATCACGCTCACCACTACCAGCCACGGGGGGTGCGCCGCGATATTCGTCTACACCGGCCAGACTGCCTCCTGCACCGGCTCTCCGACCGCTACCACCACCCGGACCATCACCGTCGCCTCACCCGTCACCACAGCCACGACCGGCTCGGTGACCAACCGCACCCGGACCCGCGCGAGGGTGCACGGCAAGGTCCACGCCGTCGGGGAGGGCGTGAGCTGGCAGTTCCAGTACGGGACAAGCACCCGCTACGGCCACGCCACACCCGTCCGGACGCTTCCGCCCGAGCACGGGCAGGTCTCCGTTTCCTCGACGCTGACCCGGCTTGCGCCGAACACGCGATACCACTACCGACTGATCGTCCAGACCTCCGAAGGCTCCTACACGAAGTCCACCATCAGCTACGGGCAGGACATGACCTTTACAACCCGCGCCACGGGCTCATTGCTCCTCAGATCCCACGCCCTCACGCTCGTTGGCCGTACTACCGAGATCGCCCTGCACTGCGCAAGTAGGTACCCGTGCCGGGGGCGCCTCTCGCTCAACACCTTTACGCACATCCGCCAGCACAGCCAGCTCGTCACAGTCGCCTGCGGCAGCGCCCGCATCCGGGTCACGGCCAACCGAACGACGCGCGTGCGCGTCACGATCGGCCCAAGCTGCCTCTCCATCGTTCGACACGCCCAGCAGCGCCCCATCACTGCAAAGCTGACAACCCAATTGAGCTCGGGTCAGCACGCTCTCATCAGCACGATCCGGCTAGCGCTGTAAACGCCCGAGCCGTCCGCGTACTCCGTGGCGCGGTAGGTGCGACGCGAGGCGCCGCCGCGATCGAGACGGTGGGAATCGAACCGACGCAATCTTCCCACCGTGAATAAGTCGCGGGAGCAACGCCGGGCCTGGAGCAGGTATCAGTGGCTCGGCTCGGCCGCTGGATCAACGACAACCACACCCGCGGCATCGAAGTCGCGTCGGTTGAGGGTTACGACCGCCAGATCGTGCGCCAGCGCAGTTCCAGCAATGAGGCTGTCCTTGATCGGCATCGCGCGCCCTTCCGCGCGGAGCGTCGCGAGCAGCTCGGCCCAACGCAGACCCGTCGCGGCCTCCCATGCGATGCATTGCAACCTCTGCACGCCGTCCTCGAACCAGCGCTCCAGCCGGCTTCGGCGACGACCGCGCGGGAGCAGCAGGATGCCGAAACGGATCTCCCCCAGGATGATCGGATCGACAGCGACCTCGGGCTCGTTGTGCCCAAGCCACTCGACAACACGCTCGTCCGGGACGGGCTTGGTCGCCTCCGAGAGGACATTCGCGTCAACCAGAAAGCGCGCCATACGACCAGCTAGATCGAGTCGGTTGACTCCGACTCGATCTCTACGAACCAACCGTCCTCCGGACACGACCGCAGCCAGTCGACCAAGCCGCGGTTCGGCGGCGGCGTCAGCCGGGTGAGCCGGTACTCATCAGGACCGACCCGGTCGACCTCGAACTCCTCCCCGGCCTTGATGTCATCCTCAGCACGAAGCGCCGCGGGGAGAACGATCTGGCCCTTTGTCGAGACGGTGGTACGCATAGGTGTAAGATAGCATCTTACTGGCTCTTGACGGTTCTGCCGAACGAGCCGGTCTCAAGAAGGCGAGTCAGTGGACTGGAGCGGTAGACAGTTGAACCGCATGGCTGCCGGTTCGACCCTCGTCTAATTGATGGACGCTGGGCGACCAAGACGGAACCGTCAGGCGCGGGTTGAGGCTTTGCGG
>DATBPO010000192.1:0-9559 GCA_036561265.1 Solirubrobacteraceae bacterium
CACATCTCCGTCAGCTTTGCGATTTGGGGCTCATCGATGTAGGCGCCCTGGATGCGCTGCAGGCGCGAGGAGCCTACGGGCGAGAACAGCATGTCACCCTGGCCCAGCAGCGACTCGGCGCCGTTCTGGTCGAGGATCACACGCGAGTCCGTCTGCGAGGACACGGCGAAGGCGATGCGCGAGGGGACGTTGGCCTTGATCATGCCCGTGATCACGTCCACGCGCGGGCTTTGCGTGGCCAGCACCAGGTGAATGCCCACCGCGCGCGCCTTCTGGGCCAAGCGGATGATCGAGTCCTCCACGTCGGCGGGGGCGACCATCATCAGGTCCGCGAGCTCGTCGATCACGCAGAGGATGTAGGGCAGCGGCGCTTCGCCGCGCTTCTCGCGCGCCTTGTTCAGCTCGATCAGGCTTCGTGTGCGCGCCAGCGACATCGTGCCGTAGCGCTGCTCCATCTCGCGCACCAAATTCTGCAGCGCGTTCGCCGCCATCTTGGGGCTCGTGATGACGGGGGTCAACAGGTGCGGGATCGACTCGTAGTGGTTGAGCTCCACCTGCTTGGGGTCCACCAGCACCAGGCGCACTTCGTGCGGCGTCGCGCGCAGCAGGATGCTTGAGAGCATCGCGTTGATCGCGCCCGACTTGCCTGCGCCCGTCGTGCCCGCCACGAGGATGTGGGGCATCTTCGCCAGGTCCGCGCCGATCGCCTTGCCCGCCACATCCTTGCCCAGCCACACCGTCAGCGGCGACCAGTCCGCGGGGGGCTCCTGGAAGACGTCGCCCAGGCGCACGATCCGCCGCTTGGTGTTGGGGACCTCCACGCCCACCGCCTGCTTGCCAGGGATGGGCGCGAGGATGCGGATGTCCGTCGCCGCCAGCGCGTAAGCGAGGTCATCCTTCAGCTGCGCCACCTTCGCCACCTTCGTCCCTGGCGCCAGGCGCAGCTCGTAGCGCGTGATGTGCGGCCCCGCGACGGTGCCGATCACCTTCGCCTGCACGCCGAAGTGGCCCAACGCCTCCACCAGGCTCTGCGCCGTGCGCGCCTGGCCCGCCGTGTCGGGGCGCGTCTGCTCGGCGCTGGAGCGCGTCAGCAGGCGCTGCGCGGGCGGCAGTTCCCAGATGAAGTCGGGGTCGTCGGTGACCGCTCCGCGCAGGCGGCCCTGGGGGGTCAGGTGCTCCGGGTCTGTCGCGGACACACCCGGCAGGGACTCCTCGACCTCGGGTTCTGCCTCCTCTTCCACCACGTCTACGGGTTCTGCCTCGGGCTCCTGCTCGTCCACGGGATCGCCCAATACAGGCTCGGGCTCCCACGGGTCGATCGGCTCGAGCAGCTCCTCCTGAAAGGGCTCCGCTACAGGCGTGGCGCGCACTATTAGATCGTCGGGCCCCGGATCGGGTGGCTGCAGCGCTTCAGCGCGCACCTTCGCCGTCTCCGAGCCGCTCGCCAGCGTGCTGCGCAACATGCGCGTGGTATCGACCATGCCGGTGCCCGTCGCTCGTAGGGCCGTGGCCAGTGAGGCGCCCGTCAGCAGGATCACCCCCACGATCAAAAGGAAGATCACGAGGATGTCGACGCCGACTTCCTGCACGAGGCGGTGCGCGGTCACGTACATAAGCTCGCCCAGCGCGCCGCCGCGGGCGCTGAGGAACGAGGTCGACCACTGCGCGCCTTCGGGCGTACCGGCGCTTACTCCGAGCGTCCCTGCGGCCAGGGCGAGCACGATCGCGGCGCCCAGGCAGATGCCGCCAGTGCGCAGCGGGCGCAATGCGGGCAGCACGGGCGCCATCAGCATCGCCCCGCCGCCCACGATCAGGGCGACCGGCGTAAGACCGCGCGCGCGGCCCACCATCCAGCCGAGACCTTCGGCGAGGCCCTGGCCGACCCGTCCTCCGTCCCAGCCGGCGTACAGAACAAAGCCGAGGAAGATCCCCACGGCTACAAGCGCTAAAGCAAGGATGTCGCGCTGGCGATCGTCGAGCGCGGGTGCACGCCAGAACGCGGCCCACACCGGACCGGCTTTGCCGGTCCTCCTCCCCCCTCTCCTGCGCGCGGGCTTACGGCGGGCAGGTGGTTTACGTGCGCGCGGGCGTGTCTTGGTGGCCATCTCCAGGCCCACTTCGACGTGCACGGCCGGGAACCTGCCGGCAAAATCCGTACCATCGAGGAGGAAGCGGTGAGCCGGACCTCTTTATTCAGCTCAAACGTTTCCGCTACATACTTCTAGCCATGAACGATTTCGCTCGTGCCCCCCGCGTGCTTGTCGTCGAGGACGACGAGGACATTGCCCAGGCCCTGCAGCGCTCACTGCGCATGGAGGGCTACGAGGTGCGCTGTGCCGCCGACGGCGAGCAGGCGCTTGAACACGGTCACATCTTCGCGCCCGATCTGGTGATCCTCGACCTCGGCCTGCCGCGCGTGGATGGGCTGGAGGTCGCGCGCACCTTGCGCCAAGGGGGCGACGTGCCGATCCTGATTCTCACCGCGCGCGATGCCGTGGAGTCGCGTGTTGAGGGCCTTGACTCGGGCGCCGACGATTATCTGGTCAAGCCTTTCGAGCGCCAGGAGCTGTTGGCGCGGATGCGCGCGCTGTTGCGCCGGCGTCCGCCGCGCGGCTCGGCGCCGCTGCGCGTAGGTGATCTATCGCTCAATCCCGATACGCACGAGGTCGTCCGCGGCGAGCGCGACGTCGACTTTACGCAGCGTGAGTTTGAACTGCTTGAATACTTGATGCGCAATGAGCGGATCGTGATTTCGCGCCAGCAGCTGCTCGATGAGGTCTGGGGCTACGACCCGTTCTCCACCACCAACACCATCGAGGTCTTCATCTCCAACCTGCGCCGCAAGCTCGAGGCCGGTGGCGAGCCGCGGCTCTTGCACACAATACGAGGGGCCGGCTACGTCTTACGCGCATAGCGTGCGCGGCGCCGTGCGGCGCTGGGGCGAGCGCCTGTCGGGCGCCTTCGACGGGCTGCCCATCCGCACTCGCCTGGCCTTCGTCTCGGCGTGCCTGACGTTCGTGATCCTCTGCGCCTTCGCGGTGACGGTAGGCGGCCTGACGGTGCGGCGGCTGCGCTCGGACTTCAACCGCCAGGTCGAACAGACCTCGCGCCAGCTCTCCACGCAGCTGAACGTCGTCATCGACCCCGTCACCTTCCGCATCGCCGCCATCCAGCCGCCGCTCAACGACCTACCCGGCGTGCCCGAGCACTCCGTCATCAAGCTCTACACCATCGGCGGCGCGCTGATCGCGCAGACGCCCACGCGGGGCGCCCCCAACCTGGGGCCGCCCGAGGAAGGCACGCGCACCGTCGGCGGTTACCGCGTGGACAGCCAGTCCGCCATTGTGCACGTGCGTGGCGGTGGCGGCACGCTGGGGCGGGTGATCGTGCAGTACGCGCGGCCGATCTCCGACCTCGACGCCACCAGTGCGCGCGTGAAGCTGTTGCTGCTGCTGGGGGTTCTCGCCGGTTCGGGCTTCTCGCTGCTCGCGGGCATGATGATCGCCCGCCGCGCCATGGCCCCCATCGCCGAGCTAACGGGCGCCGCCGAGCAGATCGCGCGCACGCGCGACCCCTCTGTGCACATCCCCCAGCCCGTCGCCGACGATGAGGTCGCCGAGCTGGCGCGCACGCTTGAGAGCATGCTGCACGAGCTCGACGTGGCGCACGCCGAAACCGAGGCCATGCTCGTGCGCCAGCGCCGCTTCGTCGCCGACGCTTCGCACGAGCTGCGCACGCCTTTGACAAGCGTGCTCGCCAACCTCGAGCTGCTGGCCGACTCCCTGCACGGTGAACAGGGCGAGGCCGCGAGCTCCGCCCTGCGCTCCTCCCAGCGCATGCGCCGGTTGGTAGCCGACCTGCTGCTGCTCGCGCGTACCGACGTCGGGCGTGTCGTACCCCACGAGCCCTGCGACCTCGCGCAAATCGTCATCGAGGCCGCCGCCGAACTGGGGCCCGTCAGCACCGAACACGACATCTCCCTCGACGTTCGTCCGGTCTCTGTGGAGGCCTCGCGCGATGAGCTGCACCGCCTCACCATCAACCTGATCGAGAACGCCCTACGCCATACGCCCGCGGGCACCGAAATTAGGGTTAAAACAGCCGTTGAGGGGGTGGGGGCCGGTGGACGCCTGGCCTTACTCGTGGTCGAAGATGACGGCCCCGGCGTGCCCGACGCGTTGGCGGCCACGCTGTTCGAGCGCTTCGTGCGGGGGGCCGGGGATCGCGGCGGCTCCTTCGGCCTAGGGCTCGCGATCGTGCGCGCTGTGGCGGAATCGCATGGGGGGAGCGTGGAGCTCCAGAACGTCAATCCCGGGGCGCGCTTTATCGTGCGCCTGCCGTTGAGTACTCCCGGCTCAGACCTCGACGACGACGGGCAGCACCATCGGCCGGCGGCGCAGGCGGTCGTAGACTAGTTTTGCGAGGTCGTCGTGCAGCGCCTGCTGGATGAGGTCGACCTCGCGGTTTTCCTCCTCCGCTGCTCGGAGCAGCGTGCCCACGACGGTGGCGCGGATCTCGTCGACCAGCTTGCCGGCCTCGTCGAGGAAGGGCACGCCGCGGAAGATCACCTCGGGGTCGGCGACCGAGCGCCCGTCCTGCTCGGCGATCGTGGCGACGACGATGAAGATGCCGTCGGCTGAGAGCATGCGGCGGTCGCGCAGCGCGACGTCGGCCATGTCGCCGATCTCCACGCCGTCCACGAAGATCATCCCAGCCTGCTCGCGCTCGCCAAAGCGCGCGCCGCGGCCGTTCATATCCAGCGGCAGGCCGTTGTCGCCCTTGAAGATGTTCTCCGGCGGCACGCCGACGGCCTCCGCCAGCTGCGCGTGCAGGCGCAGGCGCTTGAAGTCGCCGTGGAAGGGCATCACGTAGCGTGGCTTGACGAGGTTCAGCATCAGCTTGACCTCCTCGGCGTAGCCGTGCCCGGAGGCGTGCACTGGAGCGTCGCGCGGCGTCACCACCTCGCAGCCGATGTGGTACAGGCGGTCGATCGTCTCGTTCACCGCGCGCTCGTTGCCGGGGATCGGCGTGGCCGAGAAGACCACGGTGTCGCCCTCGCGCAGCTGCACCTGGGGGTGGTCGCGGTAGGCCATGCGCCGCAACGCGGAGAGCGGCTCGCCCTGAGAGCCGGTGGAGATGATCACGATGCGCTCATCGGGGAAGTCTTCGATCTCGCGCGGGCCCACGAGCAGGCCCTCGGGCACCTCGATGTGATCGAGCTGACGCCCGATGCCGACGTTCTTGCGCATCGAGCGGCCCACCAGCGTGACCTTGCGATCGAGCGCGTAGGCGGCGTCCATCACCTGCTGCACGCGGTGGATGTTCGAGGCGAAGCTCGTCACCACGATGCGCCCCTCGCAGCGCGCGAAGGTCTCCTCCAGGTGCGGCCCCACGACCGACTCCGAGGGCGAGAAGCCGGGGCGGTCGACGTTGGTCGAGTCGCCACAGAGCAGCAGCACGCCCTCGCGCCCCAGCTCCGCCAGGCGCGAGACGTCCGCCGGCGGCCCATCCACGGGGGTCTGGTCGAACTTGTAGTCGCCCGTGATCAGCACCGTGCCGAGCTCGCTTTCCAGCGCCACCGCGCTGGCATCGGGGATCGAGTGCGTCATGTGGATCAGCTCCACCGCGAAGGGACCCAGCTCGACCGTGTCGGCGCTCTCGAGGTCGAACAGCTCCACGTTCTTGAGGCGGTGCTCCTCGAGCTTCGAGCGCGCCATCGCCATCGTCAGCGGGCCGCCATACACGGGCGGCGTCGCGCCCTTGGCTGCCAGCTCGCGCAGCACCCACGGCAGCGCGCCGAGATGGTCCTCGTGGCCGTGTGTCACGACGATCGCCTCGATGTCCTTCGCGCGCTCGCGCAGGTAGCTGAAGTCAGGCAGCACCAGGTCGATGCCCACCATCTCCGGCGTGGGGAAGCGCAGGCCGACGTCCACAACCACTATGCGGTCGTCGTACTCCACGACCGTCATGTTCTTGCCTATCTCCCCCAGCCCACCGAGGGGCAGTACGCGCAGATCGCTCACGCTTGGGGCGCCTGGATCGTCAATAGGCCGTGGCGCTCGAGCACAGCACGCACCTGCGCCAGCTCCTCCTCGGTGGCCTCCACGATCGGCAGTCGCACGCCGCCGGCGTTGTGGCCAAGCAGGTTCAGCGCAGCCTTCGTGCACGTCGGGCTCGCTGTCATGAAAAGTGTTTCGTACACGTCCTTCAGCGACGCATCGATCTCGTGGCGGCGCTCGGGCTCATCGACCATACGACGCATCTCATCGCCCACCACGTGGCTGGCCACGAGGATGCCACCGGCACCGCCCAGGTCGAGCGTGCGCGCGAAGGTACCGTCGTCGCCCGCGTACAGATCGAGGCCATCGATTAGCTGTAGCTCCGCGGCGTTGGCCTGCTTGACCCCGTCGATGTGCTCGATCTGCGCGAGCTCCGCGAGTAGCTCCGGGGGAATATTGGTTCCCGTTCGGTGCGGGATGTTGTAGAGCAGTACTGGGCGGTCGGTTGCCCTCGCCACCTCTTCGTAGTGGCGCATGAGCCCCAGCGGGCTCGGGCGGTTGTAGTAAGGGGTCACGCTCAGCGTTGCATCCACGCCCATTTCCGTGGCGCGCTCTGTCAGGTGCGCAGCGTGCAGCGTGTTGTTCGAGCCCGTCCCCCCCACGATCTTCGTGCCCGGCGGTCGCTCGGAGACGGCGAGCTCGATCAGACCCAGGTGCTCCTCGTCCGTTAACGTCGATGCCTCGCCGGTCGTGCCGCATACCACGAAGCCGTCGCTGCCGTGTGTGGCGAGGTGGTGCATCAGTCCCACGAATGCCTCCTCGTTCACGCGCAGATCCGCGTCGAGGGGCGTGACGATCGCCGTGAGGATGGTGCCGAGTTCGAGCATCAAAGGCATTATCCCACGTGCCCGCTCACGGGAAGAGGACCTTCTCCAACCCGATCGTGGGCGACTCGCTGAGTGTGCCCACCTTGCGCACCGCCAGCAGCACCCCGGGCATGAAGGACTCGCGGTCGATTGAGTCATGGCGAATCGTCAGCGTCTGCCCGGTTGCGCCGAGGATGACCTCCTGGTGGGCAACGAGACCTGGCAGGCGCACGGAGTGGATCGGTGGTGGCTCCTCGCCCGTTGCCTCGGCCATCAATCGGGCTGTCAGCGCCGCGGTGCCGCTGGGCGCGTCGAGCTTCTGATCGTGGTGTAGCTCGATGATCTCGGCCTTGTCCATGTGCCGGGCGGCCTCAGCAGCGAAGCGCATCATCAGCACGGCGCCGATCGCGAAGTTGGGCGCGATCAGGACGTTGGCCTGCGGCAGCCCCTCTAGCGTGCGTATGGCGCGCAGCGGCTCGATGTCGAATCCCGTCGTGCCGATCACGACGTGCACGCCGGCCTGCACGCAGGCGATCGCGTTCTCCAAAGCGGTGTCGGGACGCGTGAAGTCCACCACGACCTGTGCCTGTGGCAGGACCTCGGCGAGGGTCACACCGAGAACGGGATCGGCACAGCCCACGAGCTCCATGTCAGCCGCGCTCTCCACGGCGGCGCACACGGTCTGTCCCATGCGGCCCGCGGCGCCGGCGACCGCCACCTTAATGCTCATAGGGCAACCTCCGTTCTGTTCAACGGCGCTAGCGCCTCGCGGAAGGTCTCCTCGTCGGGGCCGATGGCAGCGGCGGCCAGCTCCCTCGGTGCGAACAACTCGCGCGCGAGCGTGCCGAGATCCTCGACGGTTACGGCGTCAAAGCGCTGCATGATCTCCTCGAAGGAGAGGATCGGCAGGTCGTTCAAGAGCGAGCCGCCCAAGCGACTCATGCGCGCGCCGGTGGACTCCAGCGAGAGCACCATGCGGCCCTTGGCGTTCTCACGTGCGCGCTCGAGCTCCTGCGCGGTGGCGGGCTCGGCGGCGAAGCGCTCGAGCTCGTCCGCCAGCACCTTCACGGCCTCTGCGAGGTTCTCCGGGCGCGTGCCCACGTACAGCCCGACATCGCCGCTGTGGGCGTGCAGGTTGGCGAACGAGAAGACCGAGTACGCCAGACCGCGGCGCTCGCGCACCTCCTGGAAGAGGCGCGAGGAGGAGGCGCCGCCGAGGATCGTGTCGAGCACGCGCAGCGTGAAACGGCGCTCATCATCGCGCGCCAGGCCCGGCCCGCCGAGGCAGAAGTGAAACTGCTCGGTGTCCTTGCGCTCGAAGCGCACGCGCGACTGGAAGCTCGGCTCGGGCAGAATCGTTTCAGGCGCGACGCCGCCGCCGGGATCGGCTGCTGTCGCCAACGCGACGAGCTCTTCGTGATCGACCGAGCCCGCGGCGGAGATGACGATCCGTCCGGGTGCGTAGCGTTCGGCGTGAAATTCGCTCAGCTGTTTGCGGGTGGTGGCGGCGATCACCTCAGCCCGACCGATCACCGCACGCCCGAGGGGATGGGAGTCATACACCGCGCCCCCGAGGACGTCGAAAACCTTGTCCTGCGGGTCGTCCTCGTACATCGCAATCTCTTCGAGCACGACCTCGCGCTCGGTCTCCAGTTCGCCGAAGCGCGGGCGCCAGACCATGTCGGCCATCACGTCGAAGGCCTTCTCCAGGTGACGATCGATCGTACGGGTGTAGAGCGAGGTGCTCTCCTTGTCGGTGCCGGCGTTGCACTCGGCGCCCATGGCGTCGAAGATCTGGTCGATCTCCTGCGAGCCGTAGCGCTCGGTGCCGCGGAAGAGCATGTGCTCGAGCAGGTGCGAGATGCCGGCCTGCTCCTCGCTCTCGCTCACCGAGCCCGCGCCGATCCAGAAGCCGAGCGCCACCGAGCGCACACTTGGCATGCGCTCGGTGACCACACGCACGCCGGAGGGCAGCGTGGTTATTTGATGCTGGGACTCAGTCTCGGTAATGACGCTCGACAACTGCTGCTTCTTGCTCAGCGGTCGCGCCCGGAGCCGTGACGGGGACGTCCAGAGCCGCGCGAGCCACGGTCACGCTCGCCGCCGCCCTCGCGCCCATTGCGCGAAGGCCGTCCGCCTCCGCCACCGCCGCCGCCGGTGCCCACCCCGGCCAGCTCCTCAGCGCTCTTGCCGGCGATCTCCGGGTCCTCGACGAGGCGCAGGCCGATGCGGCCGCGCTCGCGGTCGACCTCGACGACGCGCACGTTGATCTCGTCGCCCTTGTTGAGCACGTCCTCGACGTTGTCCACGCGCTGCCCGGGGGACACATTGGAGATGTGCAGCAGGCCGTCCGTGCCCTTGGCGAGCTCCACGAAGGCACCGAAGGTGGTCGTCTTGACGACCTTGCCGGCGTATTCATCGCCCACCTCGACCTCCTTCATCATCATCCGCACGTGCTCCACGAGCGCGTCGCCGAGCTCGCCGTTGGCGGAGTAGATCAGCACCTGGCCGTCGTCGTTGACGTCGATCTGGGACTCGAACTCCTCGGAGAGGCCGCGAATCGTTTCGCCGCCCTTGCCGATCAACAGGCCGATCTGGCTGGGGTCGATCTGGATCGTCTGGATGCGCGGCGCGAACTGGCTGAGCGCCTCGCGCGGACCCTCGATGGTGTCGGCCATCTTGCCGAGGATGAAC
>DATBPO010000193.1:0-6220 GCA_036561265.1 Solirubrobacteraceae bacterium
AGGGAATGCGCTCCGCCAGCATGCGGTTGGAGGCGATCGTGTTGGGCACCGAGGTGGACTTCATGGAGACCTTGAAGTTCTCGAAGTCGAGACTCTCCATCAGGCGCACGGTCTCAATGGCGGCCGTCACCAGGGCCTCGACGGGGTTGTCGTACTCCAGCTGACGCAGGTGCTTGGGCAGCGAGCCGCTGTTGACGCCGACGCGCAGCGGAGTGCCCCGCTCTTTGGCGAGCGCGATGACCTCGGCGACCTTCTCTGGTCCGCCGATGTTGCCGGGGTTGAGTCGCACGCAGTGAGCGCCCGCTTCGATGGCCTTCAGGGCAAGCGTGTGGTTGAAGTGGATGTCGGCGATGACGGGAATCGGCGAGTCGCGCACGATCGACTTCAGCGCCTCGGCGTCCTGCTCGCGCGGCACGGCGACGCGCACGATGTCGGCGCCGGCCTCGGCGACGGTGCGAATCTGCTCCATCGTGGCGGCGAGATTGGCGGTCTCGGTCTTGGTCATGGTCTGCACGGCGACGGGGGCACCCCCACCGATGGGAACGGCGCCTACAGTTATCTGTCGCTCAGAGGCCATACCCTTGGGATTCTACGATGCCCCTGCCCGCTCCCGATGTTTACGCCACCGCCCGCGGCCCACTGGCACGGCTGGCCTCCCCCGTGGCGAGACGCGCACGTGAGCGCAGGCACGCGCGGTTCTTCGCGCTCACGGGGATTTCGGCGGGCACGAAGATCCTCGACGTGGGCTGTGGACAGCTGGGCCTGCGAGCGTTGGAGCCAGCGCTTGACATCACCGGCGTGGACCTCTCACCCCAGCCTGGCTACCCCGGCCCGTTCGTGCAGGGCGACCCAGCAGAGGGCCTCCCTTTCGCAGATGGCGAGTTCGACCTGGCGTACTGCAACAGCGTGATCGAGCACGTCCCACCAGATCGTAGGCAAGCGTTCGCCCAGGATCTGCGGCGGGTGTCGAGAGCTTGGTACGTGCAGACCCCCGCATGGAGCTTCCCGATCGAGCCCCACGCGCTGCTGCCCGCCGCACACTGGCTGCCCGCGTCGCTGCGCAAGCCCTACTGGAAGCTGGGCGCGGCCGGAAGCTGGGAGGACATCTCGCTGCTGCGCAGGGGCGAGCTGGAGCTGCTGTTCGGAGGGCCCGTTTTTGGGGAGAGGTTGGGCCGGTTGACGAAGAGCTGGATCTGTGTGAGGAGAATCGAGCAGCGCTCGGAATCCGATGTTGCTTGCTATTCCTCCCCCGGAGTCAGCCCCTCCCCTGGAGTCAGCCGCATCACGATGCTATGATGCAGAAATGTCAAAGATGCGGACAACATTGACGGTAGACGAGGAAGTGCTGCGCGCGGTCAAGATCGCTGGCGCGCGCACGGGCAAGGGCGACAGTCAGGTGATCGAGGAGGCACTGCGCCGCGACCTCGGGTTAGATTTGCTGGAGCGCTTATGGGCGCACAATCACATGAGCGAAGAGGACGCGATGGCGCTCGCCATAGAGGCTCAGCACGCCACCAGGCCGGCCACGCGTTGAAAGTCGGCACCGAGCTTGCGCGCGGTTCTCGATCCAAATGTGATCATCTCGGCGCTACTCTCGCCCGACGGCGCTCCAGCGCGAGTGCTCCTCGCATGGCGGGAGGGCGCCTTCGAGATGGTCGTCTCGCCGATGCTCATGGCCGAGCTTGCGAGGGCGCTCTCCTACCCCAAGCTCCAAACCCGCATTGATCCGCGAGACAGCAGCGATCTCCTCGCCTGGCTGAGTCGCTCTGCGACGCACGCCACCGACACCCACTCCGCGCCGGTCAGGTCGGCTGACCCTGACGATGACTATCTGCTTGCACTGGCAGCCAGCGAGAACGCCATACTGGTCTCAGGCGACAAGCACCTTCTGACGCTCGCTAACGAGGCGCCGGTATTCGCACCCAGGCGCTTCCTAGAGTCGATCTCCGCCTGAGCGCCTCGTCTTCGACGCGACTTACAAGCGAGCCCGTATCGAGTATGCGCACCAGCGACGCAGGGGGAACCTCAGCGTACGTGGAAGCCGCCGTTGGAGAAGGTATGGATGTCGTTGGTGAAGCCGACCATGAAAAGCACGAGCACCAGTGCAAAGCCCACGACGCTGGCGCGCTCCATGACGGCGAAGGGGATGGGCCGACCGCGGACCTTCTCGGCGAGCGCCCAGAAGATGTGCCCGCCATCGAGGGGCAGAAAGGGAAAGAGGTTGATGATCGCCAGCGAGAGCGAGACGATGGCCAGCAGGAAGAGCGCGGCGGGCGTGGAGTAGCTGAAGGCCTGGCTGGCGACGTCGGAGACGCCGACGATCGAGTGCACTTCCTTGCGCGCCTTTTCGTTGACGAAGATCTGCGAGATGCGCGAGACGGTCACGGTGGTGACATGCCACATCTCATTGACGCTCGAGGAGATGGCCTGCCCGGCGGATTCGCCGCGCAGCACCGGCAGCGACTGGATCCCTACAAGTGTGCGCCCGATGTTGGCCTCGTAGCGGGGCGTGAGGCTGAAGCTCAGCAGGCGCCCGTCGCGCAGCACGGTGAGGTGCACGGGTGTGGTGGCAGCACAGCCCTGCACCGGCTTGCCCGCGCAGTGGTGCGAGGAGATCTGGGCGATGAAGTTGGCGTTGCCGTTGGCGTCGACGTGCACGGGCTTGCCATCGACGGCCAGCAGCACGTCCCCTTTGCGCAGCACGCCGCTAGCGGGATGGGCGCCCTGCACGGCGGCAACCTGCGCGCGGTCGCTGCGTGGCTGCTGGGCGCTGAAGGCGTAGATGCCCCAGAGCAGCAGGAAGGCGATCAGCACGTTCATGGCCGGCCCGGCGCCGATCACGACGAGGCGCTTCCACACGGGCTGGCGAAAATAGGCGCGGTGGGATACCTCCTCGGGGATCTCCTCGTTGGGGTTCATGCCGGTGATGCGCACGTAGCCGCCGAGCGGGATGGCGCCGATCATGTACTCGGTCTCGCCGCGCGTGATGCCCACGAGCTTGGGCGGGAAGAACAGCGAGAAGCGCTCGACGCGCATCCCCACGGCCTTGGCCGCGGCGAAGTGCCCGAACTCGTGCAGCACGATCAGTGCCATGAACCCCAGGAGGGTCAGCGCCCAACTCATACAGACCCAGTTTGGCAGGCCGCGACAGCCTCGCCCGCCACCGCCCGCGCTTCGCGGTCTGACTCGTACAGCGACTCGAAGGCACGCACGGGGCTTGAGCCCAGACGCGCAAGGGTCTGCTCGATGACGGCGGGGATGCCGAGGAAGGGCAGGCGCTCGGCGAGGAAGGCGTGCACGGCGATCTCATTCGCGGCATTGAGCACGCACGGCGCGGTGCCCCCGGCAAGCGCCGCCTCACGGGCAAGGCGTAGGCAGGGGAAGGCCTCGACATCGACGGCCTCGAAGTCCAGGCGCGCGAGCGCGACGAGATCGAGTGGCTCGATCGGCAGCTTGACGCTGCAGGCGCCGTGCAGCGCGTAGGAGATGGCGACGCGCATGTCGGGCGGACCGAGGTGGGCGAGCATGGCGCCGTCGGTGAGCTGCACGAGGCCGTGGATGACCGACTGGGGGTGCACGACGACGTCCATGCGCTCATACGGCGTGCCGAATAGATGGTGGGCCTCCATCAACTCAAGACCCTTGTTCATCAGCGTGGCCGAGTCGATTGTGATCTTCCCCCCCATCTCCCAGGTGGGGTGCGCGAGCGCGGCTTTGACGCCGACGCCGTCGAGCTGCGCGCGGGTATAGCCGCGGAAGGGGCCGCCGCTGGCGGTGATCGTCAGGCGCTCTACCGTGCCGGGCGGCTGGCCGGCGAGCAGCTGATGAAGCGCGGTGTGCTCGGAGTCCACGGGCACGATCTGTGCGCCGGTGGCTTCGGCGAGCGCCGTCACCAGCTCACCCCCCACGACCAATGACTCCTTGTTGGCGAGTGCCAGGTCGATGCCCTCCCCCAGCGTGGCCACGGTCGGCCCCAGGCCGGCGGAGCCGACGAGCGCGTTGAGCACGAGCTCCGCGCCGGATTCCACGACGAGCCGCACAAGCCCCTCGGGCCCGCCGAGCACCTCCCCGTCGGTCCATACCTCCGCAGCGCGCGCGGCGGCATCGGCGTCCGCCAGCGCTATGCGCTTGACCCCGTGCGCCCGCGCCTGCTCCACGAGCGCCTCCCAGGAGCGCTCCGCGGAGAGCCCGATCAGCTCAAGCTCGGGGCTGCGCGCCACGATGTCGAGCGCCTGCACGCCGATGGAGCCGGTGGAGCCGAGGATCAGCAGGCGGCGGGGCATGTCTGAAGGAGAGTAGTGGCCGGGTGCGCCGAGCCGATTAGAGATACGCCGACCAGATGTAGTAGCCGACAACGGCGGCGAAGAGGACGCCGTCGAGACGGTCTAGCGCACCGCCGTGGGCGCCGAAGATGCGGCCGGTGTCCTTGACCCCCGCGTGGCGCTTGATGAAGGACTCGAAGAGATCGCCGACGGGCGCCGCGAGGGCGACGCCAAAACCCAGCACGAGGGCGTGGGCGCCGGGGAGCCAGTCCTGGTAGCGACCGGCGAACCACACGGCGGCGATGGCCACGGCCATGCCGATGAAGAGGCCCTCGACGGTCTTGTTGGGGGAAATCGAAGGCGCCAGGAGACGGTGTCCAAACAGGCGCCCACCAAGATAGGCGCCGGTGTCGCCGAGAAAGGTGCCGACGAGGACATCAATGACGATGGCTTCCCCGTGGGGCAGGCCGCGCAGTAGCACGGCGTGCGCGAAGCCGAATCCGATCCAGTAGATGCCAAGTAGCGTGATTGCCATCCCGGCCACACTGGGGTGGGGCTGGAGGAGTGTGAAGGCGAACAGGACGGGCAGAGCACAGACTGTGACCAGCAGGATCTGGTACTGGCTGCCGTAGAGCGCGGCGAGCAGAAGCCCGATGAGCGCGAGGAAGCCGGCGATGCGCACGGGGTGCGTGCGGTCATACATGGCGTAGAGCTCGTGCATGCAGATCAGACCGAGCGCCATGACCCCGAGGGTGAAGACTAGGCCGCCCTCGATGACGATGAAGAGGGCGAAGGCGATCGCCGGCAGCGCCGCGAGGATGCGTGCGTTGAGGTCCGAGCGCACGCTCAGCGCCCACCGAAGCGGCGTTGTCGCTCTGAGAACTCAGCCAGGGACTCTTCCAGCGCGGCGCGCGTGAAGTCGGGCCAGAGCTCGTCGCGGAAGATAAGCTCGGAGTAGGCGCCCTGCCACAGCAGGTAGTTGGACAGGCGCCGCTCGCCGCTGGTGCGGATGATGATGTCGGGGTCGTGCATCTCAGGCGCGTAGAGACGAGCGCGGAAGTCCTCCTCGCTCAGAAGAGCAAGCGGGCCGGGCACGGCTGGCGAGCCTTCAGTCGCCTGTGCCGCCGCCTCGGCCACAAGACTCTGCGCAGCGTCGAGGATCTCGGCGCGACCCCCGTAGTTGAATGCGACGAAGAGCGTGATGCGGCTATTTGCGCGGGTCAGCTCTTCAGCCCAGACCATCTGCTTGACGAGCTCCTCCGACAGGCCCTGACGGCGGCCGATGAAGCGCATCCTCACGCCTTCGGCGTGCAGCTCGGGCGTCTCGCCGGCGATGCGGCGCGAGAACATGGCCATCAGGCCCTGCACCTCCTCGGCCGGTCGCGACCAGTTCTCGGTGGAGAAGGAGTAGACGGTCAGCTCCTCTATGCCCAGCTCGGCGGCATCGCGCAGACGGGCCTTGACGGTGTCGGCGCCTGCGTTGTGGCCCTCGTTGACGCTCAGGCCCCGCGCGCGAGCCCAGCGGCCGTTGCCGTCGGTGATGATCGCGACGTATCGAGCCCGCGCATCCGGGGCGCCGGACTGCGAAGGCTCTGCGGTCTCCTGCTGTCCGGCGACCACGTGCGCTTACACCTCGAGGATGTCTTCTTCCTTGTGCTTCAGCAACTCGTCGAGCTCGGCGATCCGGGCGTCGGTCACCTTCTGGAGCTCCACCTCGGCGCGGTGCTCGTCGTCAGAGCCGGCCTCGCCGGCCTCCTTGAGCTCGCGCAGGTCATGCATGATGTCGCGCCGGATGTTGCGGATCGCCACGCGGCCCTCCTCGGCGATGTGGCGCACCACCTTGACCAGCTGCTTGCGCCGCTCCTCGGTGAGCTCGGGGATCGTGAGGCGGATGAGGTTGCCGTCGTTACCGGGGGTGAGGCCGACGTCGGACTCCAGGATCGCGCGCTCGATCGCCT
>DATBPO010000194.1:0-3161 GCA_036561265.1 Solirubrobacteraceae bacterium
GGCCTGCTGCTGGCCGGAGGCGCGGACATCGACCCGGCTTCCTACGGCGCGGAGAGCCATACGGAGACCTTTGGCACCGTGCCCGAGCGCGACGCCTTCGAAATCGCACTCGTGCGGGAGGCGATTGCGCGCGGCATGCCGGTGCTGGGAATCTGTCGGGGGATGCAGCTGATCAACATCGCGCACGGAGGCACGCTCTTCCAGCATCTGCCCGAGTACATGGGCCACCACGAGCACTGCCGCGAGCCGGGCACCTTCGATAACGCCGACCACGATGTACGTCTGCTGGTGGGCTCGCTGGCGGCGCAGGCAGCGGGCGAGACCGAGCACGCCACCAAGTCCCACCATCACCAGGGCGTGGACCGGGTGGGGGAGGGTCTGGTGGTGAGCGGGTACTCGACAATGGACGAGCTCCCCGAGGCAGTCGAGCTGGGCGGCGCGCACAACGGTCAGCCCGCCGGTTGGCTGCTGGGTGTGCAGTGGCACCCGGAGGCGGATCCGTCGAGCAAAGTTGTCAAAGCGCTGGTGGATGCCGCCGCGGCCGGGGTGAGCTGAGACGCGGCCATATACTCCGCGCGCAGTGCGGAGGTCCAGGGTCATGCGAATAACCGCCTGGGGGGTGGTCGTGGCCGGCATCGCCGCGCCGCTGTTGCGCAGGCAGGTGAAGGCCCCGCAGCTGGCGATGCAGACGCTGGCCTTCGCAGCGCCCGTCGGCTTGGCCGTGGCGGTGAGCCGTTCCCCGCGCCGGGATGTCGCCGTCTGCTGCCTGCAGATGTGGGCGTATGTGGCGGCCTACAAGTCCCCCAACGACGACCCGCGAATACAAGAGGAGCGGGTGCGGATCGACTACCCGATCGACGTGGATCGCGTACTGGGCCTGGGGGAGCTGCCGACGGTGCGCCTGCAGCGCGCGCTGCACGACCTCGGCCCGGACGGCCCGCGGTTCCGCCGGCTCGACAAGATCCTGGTGTGGACGCACTGGGTGTGGTTCATGGTCCCGCACGGCTCGCTGGCCTACATCCTGGTGCGCCATCCAAAGCGCTTCGACCGCGCGGCGGTGATGACCTACGCGGTGTTCGACATCGGCGCGATGGTCTACTGGGTGTTGCCCACGGCCCCCCCGTGGTATGCGACCTCGGTGGCAGGACGCCAGGTTGGACACCCTGCGGTGCGGCGCATGATGGTCGAATACGGCGAGTTCTTCTGGAGAGACGGCTGGGGTCCCCTCTACAGTGTGCTTGGAGGCAACCCATTGGCTGCGATGCCCTCGCTGCATTTCGCGACGTCCGTAATGGCTGCACTGCTGCTCGCTGAGATCGGGCCGCTGCCCGGTGCGCTGGGCTACGGCTACGCGGCGACGCTGGGTTTCGCGCTGGTGTACCTGGGCGAGCACTACGTGGCCGATCTGCTGGCGGGCGCGGCGCTGACGGGGCTGGTGCGCAAATTGGAGCCGCGCGCGGCGCCGGCGATTTCCTGGACTGCAAGACAGATCGCCCGGCTGGAGGCGAAGGCGCATGCGTAGCAGGGGCGGATTTTTTTTGGGGGAGGGGTGGGCCGGTTTTCCTGGTTGCGGCTGGACGAGGCTGACGAGCGGTGGACGGTATGCAACGGCGGATGGGCCGCACGATGAGTAGCGAGAGCGTGCTGGAGCCAACGCCGCCGCCCTCGCTGCACGAGGAGGAGATGCCGCGTGTGCAGCTGACGCGGCGGCGTCTGATCTCGGGCGTGCTGTTCGTGCTCTCGGCGCTGGCGTTCTTCTATTTCGTGCTGCCGAAACTGGCGGGGGTGGGTACGACGGTGCATCGCCTGGAACGCGGCGACAGCTGGTGGATCGGTGCCGGCGTGGTTTTGGAGATGGCCTCGTTCGCGGGCTACGTGGTGCTGTTCCGCGCCGTATTCCTGCATGAGGACGGGCGCATCGGCTGGCGTGAGAGCTATCAGATCACGATGGCTGGGCTGGTGGCGACGCGGCTGTTCGCAGCGGCGGGCGCGGGCGGTGTGGCGCTGACGGCGTGGGCGCTGCGGCGCTCGGGCATGGAGGCACGGCTGGTGGCGTGTCGGATGGTGGCGTTCATGGCGCTGCTGTATGTGATTTATGCGGCTTCGCTGGTGATCGACGGCGTGGGCCTCGGCACGGGCCTGTTCCCCGGCGGGGGGTCGTTCGCGATCACGATCGTGCCGGCGATCGTGGGGGCGCTGCTGCTGGCCTTGGGCGGCGCGGTGGCGCTGCTGCCCCAGGACTTCGAGCGCCGCTTGGCGCGCTGGGCGGAAGGCTCGGGGCGCATCGCGCAGTGGACGGCGCTGCTGGCGACGGGCCCGGCGCTGGCGGCAAGCGGCGTACGCACGGCGATCGCGCTGGTGCGCACGCGCGACTGGCGGCTGCTGGGTGCCCCCGCGTGGTGGGGCTTTGACATCTGCGTGCTGTGGGCGTGCTTTCACGCCTTCGGCTCGGCGCCGCCGTTCACGGTGATCTGGATGGCGTACTTCGTGGGTATGCTGGGCAACCTGCTGCCGCTGCCGGGCGGCATCGGCGGTGTGGAGGGAGGCATGATCGGCGCCTTCGCGGCGTTCGGCGTGGACCTCGATCTGGCGGTGCTGGCGGTGCTGAGCTACCGCGGCATCTCCTTCTGGCTGCCGAGCATCCCGGGGGTGGTGGCCTATCTTCAGCTGCGGCGCACCGTGGCGCGCTGGCGGGAGGAATCGAGCGACTCCGTGGGGCCCACCGGGGAGTATACTTTACAAAGTAAAGCGTCAAAAAATCGATCGGACAAGCCGGATAAGGATGAGTTGAGATGGCAGACGTCGAGAACGTAATCGTCATAGGTAGCGGTCCCGCCGGATATACGGCGGCGCTGTACACGTCGCGCGCGAACCTGAAGCCGCTGGTGATCGAGGGGTTCGCATGGGGCGGTCTGCTGCAGCAGACGACGGATGTCGAGAACTACCCGGGCTTCCCCGAGGGCATCATGGGACCGGAGATGATGCAGAAGCTGCGCGACCAGGCCGAGCGCTTCGGCGCGCGCCTGCTCACCGATCAGGCCGACCGCGTCGAGCTGGCCTCTGAGCCGGGCGGCGTGCACAGCGTGTGGGTGGGCGATACCGAGCACCGCGCTCGCACGGTCATCCTCGCGATGGGCGCAGAGCACAAGAAGCTCGAGATC
>DATBPO010000195.1:0-1890 GCA_036561265.1 Solirubrobacteraceae bacterium
CTGAGCTCCGATCTGGAGCGTCTCGCCGGACTAGAGGGCTGCTTGTCGGGCAACGTGCCCAGCAAGGCCCTACCCGCCGAGGGGGGCGGGGCAGGTCCCTGCGGCGCGCTCGCCCGCGCGCACACGGTCAAGGCCGTGATCGGACCGGGGACCTTTATCAACGAGGCCGCCACCGAGCTCGACACCCAGCTGCAGGCGCGCAACACGCAGGCGCGGCGCGAGGCCCGGCAGGCCGAAGGGGTGGTGCGCCACGAGGCCCTGGCCCGCGGTCTGAGCCCGGCAGAAGCCACCAAGCTCGGCCAGCAGGCCAGCAAGATCACACTCACGCGCTACACCGAGGAAGTCTTCCGCCTGGGCATCGAATACGGCCTGCGCGCGGTGCCGAGCGTCACCGATCCCAACTTCATCTCGCAGGTCGTCTTCGATAGCTCCGTCAAGACCCCGGGCACGCCCAAGCAGCGCTTCGCCTACCTGTTCCCCAGTCGTGAAACTGCGCTCATCTCGGTGCGCATGCGCGCGGGCCTCTCTGAAGCCGAGCGCAGCAAAACCATCGGGCTGATCCGTGCCGCCGTCGCAATGCCCCAGTGGCGCTTGCAGCACGGGGGCAGCTACCTCGTTACCGGCGAGCCCGCGATCGTCAGCGACCTCACCGGCCGCCTGTCAAGCGCGCTTGAGCTGCTGCTGGTGGCGGTTGCCCTGGCGATGGCCCTCGCGCTGGGCCTCGTCTTCAGCGGCCGCCCCCGCCTGCTGCCACTGGCCGTCGCCGCGCTCGCAGTGGCGCTCACCTTCGGTGCGCTGGCGCTCGTGGGTGGGCAGCTGAGCATCGCGCAGGTCGCGGTGCTTCCGATCCTTGTGGGACTGGCGGTCGACTACGCGATCCAGTTCCAGTCGCGTGTAGGGGAGTTTTTTAAGGAGGAGGGGGTGGGGGTCGCGCACCCCGTGGCGAGCGCGGTGCGAGGCGCGGCTTGCGCGGGCGGGCCGACTATCGCGTTGGCCGCGCTGGCGAGCATGGGGGCCTTCGTCGTGCTGCTGTCCTCGCCCGTGCCGATGGTGCGTGGCTTCGGGGTGCTGCTGGTCGTTGGCGTCGCCATCGCCTTCCTCTGTGCCCTCACACTGGGCACGGCAGTGTTGACATTGGTGGGACGGCGAGAGCACCCGGTGAGGACCACCTGGCTGACCTCAGCCTGGAGTGGCGCCCGCGAGCTCGTGCGCGACAATCCTGTAAGCCGCGGCGTCGGGCACCTCGCGCTCGTCGTCTCCGTGCGCAACCCCGGCCGCGTGCTTGCCCTCGGCCTTGCCCTGGCGGCGCTCGGTTGGGGTCTGGAGACGCAGACTCGCGTGCAGACCGACATCACCAAGCTCGTGCCCCAGGACATGCAGTCGCTGCGCAACCTCACAGCGCTTGAGCGCGCCTCGGGCGTGGGCGGAGAGATCGACATGACCGTCAGCGCCAAGGACCTCACCCAGCCTAAGACGATCGAATGGATGAGCAGCTATCAGGCCGCGGTGCTCAAGCGCTTTGGCTACAGCGCCACGCGCGGCTGTGGCAAGGCCGAACTGTGCCCTGCCTTCTCGCTGCCCGCGCTGTTCGCCGGCGCCGGCGGCAGCGCTGGCAAGCAGCCCAAGCTCAGCCAGGCCGCCGTGCGCGAAGTGCTCGCCGCGATCCCCCCGTACTTCTCTCAGGAGGCCATCACCACCGACCACCGCGTTGCCACGCTCGCCTTCGGCATTCGCCTGATGCCGCTCAGTCGCCAGCAGCGCCTAATCGAAGGGATGCGCGCCGAGCTGCACCCACCCGCGGGCGTGCACGTCGCGCTCGTCGGGCTGCCCGTGCTCGCCGCGGCCGCCGACGCCCAGGTGGCCTCGGTCTCGCGGCGCCTGCTCACGCTG
>DATBPO010000196.1:0-5839 GCA_036561265.1 Solirubrobacteraceae bacterium
CGCCGCGCCCAGCGGCGCGAGGCGCTTTTGCTCATCGGCGGCCCCTCTGGGCCGTGTTCGTCGTGGCTGTCCATAGTCGTTGGTGTACGGACGGCCCGTATATGGGCCGATCCCCCGTTTCCCCAGTCATATCGGCAGGCAAGCAAGAATCGGTAAAGCGTTCGTAATGCCAGCGTAAAGCAGCCTGTCAATAGGGGGCGCCGTTTGGCCGTCAGTGGCCAGAGCGGCTGGACTGTAACGGCGGTGTAGGCGGAATCGACAGGTTGGCCGAATGGCGCAGCGCGCGGCGCAGGATCTGTTGCAGGCCGTCGGTGAAGGCTCGGCTGCGTGAGCGCCACCGCTCCGACCGTACGGCTGGCGGGTTCATATGGTTGTAACGCTCGCCACCAAACAGGTAGAGTCCAAGCCGAAGTCGTCAGTTCTCAGAGGAGAAAGGGATGGAGAGGGTCATGTCTAGATTTGGGATCGCTGTTGCCGCACTGCTGGGTTGCATCTGCTTCGCCGGCGCCGGCACGGCGTGGGCTGGGGAGACCGTGCACATCACGGCGAAGTTCACGCCCAACAAGCTGGGCTCGCCCACGAATGCTTCGGGCGGTGCCACGATCATGTCCACGATCCCGGGAGAAATCCCGACGCCGATCGTGGGCTTCACGATCAAGGGGCCGGCAGGTCTGACGATCAACACCAAGGGCACGGGCGTCTGCAGCGTGGCGATCCTCGAAGGGCCGGCGGGGCCGGAAGGCTGCCCCAAGAACTCGGTCGCGGGCTTCGGCGGTGGCATGGGCGCACTGAAGCTCGGCGCACAGATCATCGAAGAGCCCTTCACGCTGAACTTCTTCCTCGGCGACAACCGCCCCGGTCACACAGTGCTGCTGATGTACGTCAACGCGGTCTCGCCGGTCTCGATCCAGCTGGCGTTCACGGCCAACGTCGTGCAGTTCCCCAAGCCCTACGGCCTGGGCTTCCACTTCAACATCCCCCTGATCCCAACGCTGCCGGGAGCATCCGATGCAACGGTGGAGACCGCCCATGTGTCGATCGGAGCGCCCAACGTGTACTACTACGAAAAGGTGCACGGCAAGCGCAAGCGGGTGCACGTGAAGGGATTGATCCTCCCCAAGAAGTGCCACGGTGGGCTGCCGATCGAGACGGACATCTCCTTCCAGGACGGCTTCAACAGCGAAACGAAGCTCACACTGCCCTGCCCCAAGAAGTAGGGGCCGGATGCGGCCGCATCTCAGCAGAAGCTCGCGGATGCGGCCGCATGTCACTCTTTGCATCGCCACGTTGACTGTCTGCGCAGCCCTGATCCCGGTAGCGCAGGCGGCGACGGTGGCGCGCATCACGCCTTCATTCGCGCCCGATCGGCTGGGCGCGAGCACGGCGCTGGGCCTGGCGATCCAGTACTCAAACCAGGAAGGCGGCATACCCGCACCGGTCACCCACGCAGTGGTGCACCTGCCGGCGGGCCTGGGCATCAATGTGCACAGCTTCGGCATCTGCCCCGCCGCGCGCCTGGAAAAGCAGCTGGGACACGGCTGCCCGGCGTCCTCGCGGATCGGCCGGGGCAGCGCGCTGATGGGCGCGCACCTGGGTGCGATCAACCTGCATGAGAACGCGAACCTGACGGCGTGGCGCGGTCCGAACGCTGGCGGGCGAGCGACGCTTGAGATCCTCGGCGAAGGCCTGTCGCCGCTGGAAGAGCACGTGGTGCTGAAGGGCGTGCTGGAAGCAGATCACGCCCCCTATGGCCAGCGGCTGACGATGACGATCCCGCCGATCCCGACGCTGCCCACGGAACCGAACGCCTCGGCGCTGCACTTCTCGCTAAGCGTGGGAGCGGGCAGCGGCCGGCTGGGCAGATTGATCCACGCGCCCGGAAGTTGCCCCGCGGGCGGCTTTCGCTTCGGCGCAGACTTCGGCTATACCGACGGTGGCACGAGCAGCACGACCGCCACGGCCCGTTGCCCGTAGCGCTTCCATCGCCAGGCTCTTCCCGCTAACCTTGCAGGCATGGAAGCACTGCTTTCGATCGTGCAGGTGGTCATCTCTGTCGTCCTCATCTTCCTGGTGCTGATGCACTCGGGCAAGGACGCGGGACTGTCGGGCGCCTTCGGCGTGGGCAGCGGTACCGGTCCCCTCGGCGGCGGCTCGATGGTGGAGCGCAATCTGAACCGCTGGACGGTGGCGTTCGCCATTCTCTTCGTGGGCAACACGATCCTGCTGCTTAAGAAGCCGTGGGAATGAAGTACCCCTTCGGGGTACTTGGAGATGAACGAGAAGCCTTGGGAATGAGTTAGTACCCCCTGCGGGGGTACCGGCTAGGAATGAAGCGTGGGAATAGCCTGCGGCTCCTCATCGGTAGCCTTCTCCCCGATCGACTCCTCCACCTGATCCAACTCCTCCAGCCGATCGAGGATCGCAAGGGCCTCGACGCGCACTGCGTGGTCGGTCTCGTGGTAGTCCTCGTCTGAGAGCTTGCCGGTGCGGTAGTCGAGCTCGAGGTCGCGCAGCTCGCGGTACTTAGCTTCGCGGGCGGCTTCGAGCTCGGCACCCAGACGGGTACGCCCCCGCAACCCCGCACGGCGACGCACCCCGACGCCAGCCGGCCACAACGCAATGAGGCCGCCGAAGAAAACTATGCCACCGCCGATCCAGATCCACATCACGAGCGGGGAGACGATGAGGTGGAAAGCGGCGGGGGGCGGGTGCTGCATGTAGGCGCGGGCCATGACGGCGATGGCGACGATGCCCTCGTCGGGGCGCACGATGGGGATGGTCCTGTTGCCGACTGCGATTATGTGCTTAAGCGCGGGCGTGCCGATGTCGGGCGCGATGGCGCTCCAGACGTCGCGGCTGAGGCCGGCGTCCATGCTGACGTGCGAGACCGCGGTGCCACCGATGAAGTGCCCGACGGATCCCTGGGTGGGGTCGCTGGAGTCATAGAAGCCCTCGCTGGGCCACAGCGTGGCGACGTGACGGTGACCCTTGAAGACTTCGAGCATGGCGCCGAGGCTCAATACGGAGCCGGTGTGGGCGGGGTCGTAGCGGGGTGTGATGGAGGCCGTGGGCTGCACGTAGCGCACGGTGTAGGCGCCGACCTTCGTGGACTGCCCCGGCGAGAGCGAGAGCTCGGAGGCGTGCTGGAAAGAGGAGGATGCGGCGACGCCGACGAACAGCACGGCCATGCCGAGGTGCACGATGTAGCCGCCGTAGCGGCGGCGGTTGCGGCGCATGAGGCCGAGCAGCGCAACGGGCGGGGCCTCCCCGGCGGTGGACATACGCGCACGCGTGCCGCGCCAGAACTCCTGGCCGAGGCTGCCGAGCACGAAGGCGGCGCAGCAGAACATGGTGAGCGCCAGGGGCTTATGCGTGACGCCGGCGGCGAGCAGCACCACTAGCGCGAGCACCGCACAGGCCAGAGGCACGACGAAGTTGCGCCGGGCGTTGGCGAGCGTGGCGCGGCGCCAGGCGATGACGGGCCCGATGCCTGAGAGGAGCACCAAGATCAAGGCCAGGGGCACGGTGTAGCGGTCAAACCAGGGCGGCCCGACGGAGGCGGCGGTGCCGGTAAGGGCTTCGGAGATCAGCGGGAAGTAGGTGCCCCAGAAAATGACGAAGCAGAGCGCGACGAGGACGAGGTTGTTGGCGAGGAAGATGGCCTCGCGCGAGAGCAAAGAGTCGAGGCGGTGCTCACTGCGCAGCATGTCCCGTCGCGAAACCACCAGATAGATGGACCCCGCGATGAGGGTGGCGATCAGGACAAGGAAGGGCACCCCCAGCGTGGCCCCCCCAAAAGCATGGATGGAGTTGAGGACGCCGGAGCGCACGAGGAAGGTGCCCATGATCGCCAACGTCCCCGTGGCGAGCACAAGCGAGACGTTCCAGATCTTGAGCATCCCGCGCTTCTCCTGGATCATCAGCGAGTGCAGGAAGGCGGTGCCGGTAAGCCACGGCATCAGGGAGGCGTTCTCGACGGCGTCCCAGCCCCAGTAGCCGCCCCAGCCGAGCTCGGCGTAGGACCAGCGGGCGCCGAGCAGAATCCCAATGCCCAGGAACAGCCATGCTGCTAAGGCAAAGCGGCGGATGAGGCGGATCCAGTCAGCGTCGACGCGCCGCGCCAAGAGCGCCCCGATGCCAAAGGCGAAGGGGATCGTGCAGAGCGTGTAGCCCGAGTAGAGCATGGGCGGGTGGATCATCATCGAGGGGTGGCGCAGGAGGGGGTCGAGGCCCACTCCGTCACTCGGCGCGGGGCTGGTGGTGGCGAAGGGGTTGGCGTAGAAGATCATGAGCCCAACGAAGAAGCCGCCGAAGCCGAGCAAGACAGCGGTGGCATAGGCGGCAACCTCGCGCAGGCGATAGCGAGTCAGAAACAGAACGAGCGAGGACCAGAGCGAGAGCAGCCAGGCCCAGAGCAGCAGCGAGCCTTCCTGCGAGGACCATACGGCGGCGGCCTTGTAGAAGCCGGGGGTGGTCGTGGAGGAGGTGTCGGCGACGGTGTTGATGGAGAAGTCGCTGCGCAGGAAGGCCTGCTCAAGGATGGCGAAGGCGAGCGTGAGGATGCCGGCGAGCAGGTAAACCGAGCGCCGCCCGGACTGCGACCAGCGCTCAAGGCCGCTACGCGCGCCATACACGGACGCCCCAATGCCGTAGAGGCAGACGGCAAGGGCGAGCACGAGACAGGCATGCCCGAGCGCGGCCACCCCCCCTCCCTACCCTTCCCCGCTCATCAGTAGCTCTGGTTCTCGCTGGAGGGCGCCACCTTGTACTTGGAGGGGCACTTGGTGATGAGCGAGTCGCGTTCGCCGATAAAGCTCGCACCGGGGCCCTTACGCACGGTGACGATGACCTCGCGCCCTTCGCGGAAGGGGTCGGGCACGGAGCCGGTGTAGGCGACGGGCACTACGGTCCCCCCCGCGCGATCCTCGACGGAGAAGTCGAGCGTCTGTCCGGCGTGCTGCACAGAGTGCGCGACGACCGTTCCCGTGAGCTGGTAGCTGCGCCCGGACTGGGCCTGGCGCACCAGCTGGGTGGGGCTGAGCGCGGGCGAAGCGGCGCTGAAGCTCGTATAGATGAGCGCGGTGGCGAGCACGAGGGCGGCACTGAGCGCGACCACCAGGCGGATGGTTCGCTTGCGAGAGGGGTCCATCCAGGCAAGTATCTCAAACGCTTGCCGAGGGAAACGCCGCTGGATGGCGAAACCTTCGCGTGCGAGCCGAGTTTTAGAGAGTGAGGGCCGCGTGATGAGCACCAAACTCCACTTACCACGCAGGGAGCGCCGTCCGAGGCGAGCGCGCAGGGCCGCGCGCTCCGGGACGCCGCAGACCACACAGATATCGCAGGCGCAGCCGGCGCAGGCAGCGCAGCCGGTGCAGGCGAGGAAGCCGGCGCAGGAGACGCAGGCGACGGGCAGCATGGATGTGGCTGCACACAAGGTCCGCGAAGCGGGCGGCCCGATCGACCTGGCCTCCTACGTCTGCTTGTGCGGCTTCGCTTTCGCGGCGGCGGTGTCCACTTCGGTGGCGTGCCCGCACTGCGGCGAGCCGCAGGCTTGGTAGGGGAGCCGGGCGGCAGTGAGCGTCGGGCGCCTGCTCGCGGCGACGATCGGGCTGCTGCTGGCGCTGGCGGTCCTGGGCATCGGCCTGGCGCTCAGCGCGAATGAGCAGCTAAACCGCGACCGGCGCTTTCTGCTGGATGAGGTGGGGCCGGCGCGGCGCGCGGCGCTGGATCTGGAAAACGCGCTGATCAATGAGGAGACGGGCGTGCGCGGCTACCTGATCACGGGCGAGCCGAGCTTCCTGGCGCCGTATACGGATGGGCGGCAGCGCGAGGAGCAGGC
>DATBPO010000197.1:0-2198 GCA_036561265.1 Solirubrobacteraceae bacterium
GGTGTGAGCGGGTACGCGGCGATGACAAACGTGCCGGCGCAGCTGCGCGAGCGCTTGGAGCAGGAGGTGCCGCTATCGAGCCTTGCGTTGCGCGGAGAGGCGAAGGCGCGCGACGGGACGGTGAAGGCGCTGTTTGAGACCGCAGACGGACGGCCGCTTGAGACGGTGCTGATGCGCTACCGCGATCAGTCCTCAGGCGCAGCCGGACGCCGCTCGATCTGCGTCTCCTCGCAGTCGGGGTGCCCGTTGACGTGCGGGTTCTGCGCAACGGGGTCGATGAAGTTCGGCCGCAATCTGAACGTGTCGGAGATCCTCGATCAGGCGCTTCACTTCCGCCGCGAAGGTCAACCTCGGCGGGACATCCAGTCCCGCCCACTGATGCCGAACGGCGCCGTCCAGGCGCCGATTTCTCACTGCGTGTTCATGGGCATGGGCGAGCCGATGCTGAATCTGGAGAACGTGCTGGGAGCGTGCGAGCGGCTGCCGGATATCGGCATCAGCCACCGGCACACGACAATCTCAACAGTGGGCTGGATCCCCGGCATCGAACGGCTGGCCGAGAGCTCGATGCCACTGCGCCTGGCGCTGTCGCTGCACGCACCCGAAGACGCGCTGCGCTCAGAGCTGATGCCGGTGAATGAGCGCTACCCACTCGCGGATGTGGTGGCGGCTGGACGAGCCTTCTATGCGCGCAAGCGCCGACGGGTGTTCGTGGAGTACGTGATGCTGGCGGGTGTCAACGACCGCTACGAGCAGGCGTTGGCGCTCGCGCAACTGTTGGCGCCCAGGAGCCAGGATGACCCGCGGGTGTTCAAGGTCAACCTGATCCCTTACAACCCCACGGATGCAGGTGGGCGAGCCTCCTATCACGGTTCGAGTCGCGAGTCGATCGCGGCCTTCCGCGCGGCGCTTGAGAAGCATGGTGTCGACGCCACGGTGCGCCTCACGCGCGGCCGCGATATAGCTGCGGCCTGCGGGCAGCTGGCTGCAAAGGCGGCTTGACTACTCCTCGACCGCCCCTGGCCCGCCACCGGCGCGGGCTTCGCCGGCACGTAGCAGCCGGTCGCGCAGCTCAGCCTGCTCCTCCGGGGTGGGGTCCCACTGCGCGACGTCGGGCAGGTCGTCAAGCGAGCGCAGGCCGAAGAGCTTGAGAAAGAGGGTGCCGGTGCGGTACATCACGGCGCCAAACTGCGAGCGCCCAGACTCCTCGATGAGACCGCGCTCAACCAGAGTGGTGGCGGCGGAGTCGGCGCTGACGCCGCGGATGCGGGTTATCTCGGGACGCGAGATGGGCTGCAGATAGGCGACGATCGCCAGTGTCTCAGCCTGGGCGGGGGTGAGGGTGAAGGCGCGCGGACGGCTGAACAGGCGCCGCGCGACATCCTCGGTGGCAGGATCGGTGGCGAAGGTGTAGCCGCCGGCGAGCTCGCGCAGATGCAGACCGCGACGGCCGGGGCCAAACTCCTCGGCCAGCTGCGCCAGAGCCGCAGCGACCTCCGTTTCGTCCGCCTGCGTCGCATCGCTCAGCTCGCGCGGACTCAGGGGGTCCGTGGAGAGGAACAGAAGGGCTTCGATGGTCTGTAGGAGCTCGGCGGTGTCGGTCACCCGGCGACCCTCAGCGGCTCGGCGGCGACGGCCTGCACCGAGATGTCGCCGAAGTTCTCCGCCTGGTCCCAGAGCGCTTCGCCACGCCGGTAGAGCTCCAGCAAGGCAAAGACGGTGACGGCGACGGTCATGCGATCGGCGCCAGCGACGGCCTCATCGAAGGTGAAGCGCCCGCGGCGTAGCAACCCGCGTAGATGCGTGAGGCGCTCAGCGACGCTGACGCGGGGCACCAGGATGTGGCGCAAGCTGATTGCGGGCGGCATGTGCAAGAGGCGACCGATGGATTCGCCGAGAACAGCGGGGTCCTGCGAGCCCTCGGCGGGCTCCTCGTCGGTGCGGCGCAGCTCCACCGGCAGGGGCGCCCCGCGAAAGCGCACGCCCTCCTCGGCGGCAAAGAGCTCGCGCAGATACCCGGCGGCAGCACGATAACGGCGTGCATCGAGCATTTTGGCGAGCAGCTCCTCGGCGGCCTCGTCGGGTTCGAGGTCGAGCAGCTCCTCATCCTCGCCGGAGAGCAAGAGGCGCGACTTGAGCTCGAGCAGCGCGGCGATGAGCACGATGAACTCGGTGGCGCTCTCCAGATCGAGCTGGCC
>DATBPO010000198.1:0-7279 GCA_036561265.1 Solirubrobacteraceae bacterium
CTTGTCGAAGGTGCCAGCCTGGCCGGCGGCAGCGGCGGCGGTGGCGCGGGCGGTCTCGCGTCGAGCCCGCTGCTCACGGGCGCCTCGGGTCGGCTGTGGATCGCGGCCGACGGCAGAGCGCGCCTGGAGCTGCAGTCCGAAAATGGCGATAGCCAGCTGATCTACGACGGGCACACGGTGTCGCTGTACGACGCGTCTTCGAACACGCTCTACCGTTACACCCCCGAACAGAGCGCCGACACGGGCGCGAGCGCTTCAGCTTCATCCCCCGCGGACTCCCCGGACACCAACTCCGTCATCCACCACGCGATCTCCAGCGTGCAGGAAATCCAGGAAGCGATCACCAAGGCGACGCCCAACGCCACCATCTCGGGCGCTCAGCCCACCGACGTGGCAGGCCAGCCGGCTTACACCGTCCGCATCTCGCCCGCCAAGAACGGCGGCCTGATCGGCGGCGCGGAGCTCTCGTGGGACGCTGTGCATGGCGTGCCGCTGCGGGCGGCCATCTACTCGAGCACGAGCTCCTCGCCGGTGATTGAACTGGCAGCCACCGAAGTCTCCTACGGTCCCGTCGATAGTTCGGTCTTCAGCTTCACGCCCCCGGCAAGCGCGAAGGTCGAAGAAGTGACGCTGCCCAAGCACGAATCCTCATCGTCCGGCCAGCTCGACCACACCGGCGGGAGCGCCCCCAAGGTGAGCACCCATGGCGAAGGTCTGGCGGGCATCACGGTCATCGAAGGTGAAGCCAAACAGAACGCGGAAGGCAAGCCGAGCGCCTCCCTGCCCGAAGGTCTCCCCGAAGTGGACATCAACGGCACCAAGGCAACAGAGCTGCCCACGGCGCTGGGCACCCTGCTGAGCTTCGAGCGCAGCGGTGTCAGGTATTTGCTGGTCGGCTCCGTGACGCCGGCCGCCATCGAGGCCTTCGCGCGGGGGCTCTAGGTGAGCGACGCGCCGTCGGGTCCGGTGGAGGCGCCGCCGGTCAAGGCGCGCGGCTTGGTGAAGCGCTACAAGGACGTTCTGGCGGTCGATCACATCGACCTCAACGTGCGCGCTGGCGACGTATACGGCTTCCTCGGCCCCAACGGCGCGGGCAAGACGACGACGCTGCGCATGGCACTTGGCCTGATCACGCCTACGGAGGGCACGGTGGAGCTATTCGGGCGCAACCCGTTGCGCCACGGCGCGCGCGCTCTGCAGGGCGTGGCGGGGTTCGTGGAGGCGCCACGTTTCTACCCGTATCTGACGGGCCGCAAGAACCTGGAACTGCTGGCCGCCTTGGATGGCGATGGCGCGAGCGAGCGCATCGAGGAGGTGCTGGAAGTCGTGGAGCTCACGCCGCGCGGCAAGCACAAGGTCGGCGGCTACTCCCACGGCATGCGTCAGCGCCTGGGGATCGCGGCTGCGCTGCTGCGCCAGCCTCGTCTGCTAATCCTGGATGAGCCGGCAACCGGTCTCGACCCCGCGGGCATGCGCGACATGCGCGAGCTGATCCGCCGCCTGGCGGGTGAAGGCATAACGGTGCTGCTCTCAAGTCATCAGCTGCCGGAGGTGCAGGAACTGTGCGACCGCGTGGCGATCGTCGACAAAGGACGCGTGGTCTACGAGGGCGCGCTGAGCGAGTTGCGCCGCCAGGGCGGGGCCGGCTATCGCCTGCATACGAGCGATGACGGACGCGCGCTGGCGCTGGCTGGCGCGCAGAGCGGCATTGAGGAGGCACGAGCCGTCGATGGGCATGTGCGCCTGCAGGCAGATGAGCGCCATGTGGGCGAGCTGTCGCTGGCGCTCGGCCGCGAGGGCATCGCGATCCTCTCGCTGACCCCCGAATTGGCGACGCTTGAGGATCTGTTCTTCACGCTGACCGAAGGCACCCCGGCCCCCGCCGGAAATGGCGCGGCGATAAAGGAGACGGCATGACCCTCACGGCCTACCGTTGGGAGCTGCGCAAGCTGATCTCGCAGAAGCGCACCTACCTGGGCCTGGGCCTGGTGATCGTGCTGCCGCTGTTCTTCGTGATCTTCCAGAACCTGCGCCAGCGCCACGACCACGGGGACAACATCTTCGCCTCGCAGATCACGCAGTCGGGCCTGGCGACGCCGGTGCTGATGCTGCTTTTTCTGTCTGTCTTCATGCTGCCCCTGGCGGCCTCGCTGGTGGCGGGCGACATCGTGGCCGCGGAGGACGGCAACGGCACGCTAAAGACGATCCTGACGCGCTCGGCCAACCGCGGGGAGGTGTTCGCGGCGAAGACGCTGGCGGCCTTCACGTACGGCACGATCGCGGTGTTCCTCTCGGCGGCGGTGGCGACGATCGGCGGCGTGGCCTCGTGGGGCTTCAACGAGATCACGACCTACTCGGGCACCACGGTGTCCGCCGCCGAAGGATTGCTGTTGGTGTTCGCAGCCAACGCCTGCTACCTGATCCCACTGCTGAGCGTGGTGGGGATCGGCGTGTTGCTGTCGACGACCACGCACAACAGTGCGGCAGCCGTGGTGGGCACCGTGGGCTTCACGATCGTGCTTTTCATCGTAGCCCAGATCCCGGGCCTTGAAGCGATCAAGCCCTATCTGCTCACCGAACAGTACGAGAACTGGCACGGCCTGCTGCGTACGCCCACCGACTGGGCGCCGATCTGGCACTCACTGTGGGTGTGCGCGCTGTATGCGGTGCCGGCATTGTTCGCGGCTTATCTGGTGTTCCTGCGCCGCGACGTCGCGGGAGGTTGACCACTCACGGCTTTCGATAGGCCCCGTAGACGACGCCGGTCCCGAGGGAGTTACCCGAGAGCTGGCTCTGGACAGTGCGGGGATCGAAGCCGGAGCTGAGATGCAGCGGATGGCGCAGGGCGTAGGCGAGCACGATGATGGCCTGGGGCTTGCCGGCGGCACCGCAGATGCCGGACCAGCCGATGTGCCCGTCGCTGCTGCGCCCGGCGACAGCGCCGGGGGGAAGCTGGCCGGCGGGAATGCCGCCGGAGCTGGGGTCGATACCGCCGACGGCCCAGCGGATGGCGCCACCGGCGCCGGCGGTAAGCGAGAGGGCGAGGACGAACAGCTGAGAGGTGCCGGCGGGCAGCTTGCCCCACTGCAGGGGCGGCGAGACATTGCCACCGTCGCAGGTGTAGCGGGCGGGGATCTGACCGCCGCGCGGGAAGGCGGCGCTGGCCACGGCGAACTTGCCCAGGGGCGACTTGGTGGCCGGGGACTTGGCGCTTGGCGCCTTCGCGGTGGAGGCGGAGCTGCCGGGCGCGGTGCCACCGGCGGTGGTGGGTTTGACGCTGTGGGTGGAGGTGGAATGCGCAGAGGTTGTTGTGGTGGGCGAGGTCATCGTGGACGTCACCGGGGGGTTGGCGGCGCTCGTGGAGGGCGCGACGCTGGATGTAGTGGTGAGCGAGGAGGAGGAGACGCCGGCGGACTGGGTGGTAGTGGAGCCACCGCAGCCGGCAAGGAGGGCTGTCGCGGCGATGGCGCCAAGCGCGGCGGGGATCGCTGCGGTGAGCTTTGAGGCGAGTCGGTTTGTCAGCATCGGCGGGTCAGCCTACCCGAAGGGGCGCAGCGGGGCGACACCTAGGCGCAGACGTTTCTGACTCAAAACGCCCGAGCAAAGACCCGCTCAGCCAACCTCGGCGGGCAGCTCGATGGCGGAGAGCTCGACCTCGCCGGCGAGCCGCCGGACGGCGACCGGATCGATGAGCCCGGCGCCGAGGCGCCCGGTGGACTCGGCGCCGCAGGCGACGCCGAAGCGCAGGCACTCCTCGGGGGAGGAGTCGCTGTAGCGGGCGGCGACGTAGCCGGCGAGGAAGGCATCGCCGGAGCCGCGGGTGGCGACGGGCTCTTCGCGGGGCTCGACACGAGCACGTCGCAGCTGCGGCTGGCCGTCGATGAGGATCTGGGCGAAGCAGCCGTCGGGGAGCGTCATGATGGCCTCGCGGGCGCCGAGGGCGACGATCTCGCGCACGGCGAGGGAGCGCTCGGAGTCATCGTTGAACTCGTGGCCGACGAGCTCCTCGGCCTCGAGCAGGTTGGGCGAGACGACGTCGGGTTCGGCGCGCACGGATTGGTGCAGGGGATCGCCGTCGGCGTCGATGACGGTGGTGACGCCGGTGCGCTGGAGCTCGCGGATGAGGGTGGCGTAGATGTCGGGGTCCACGCCGCGGGGAATGGAGCCGGCGAAGACGACGATCGCCGCACCACGCGCCAGGTACAGGAGCTTGTCGCGGAAGAGCTCGACCTCGTGCTCGGAGACGGAGGGGCCGCGCTCGTTGATCTCGGTCTGGCGGCCGTCGGTGGGGTCGAGCACGGAGGTGTTGGTGCGCGACTCCTCGCGGATGCGCACGAAGTCGTTGAGGATGGATTCGGCGGTGAGCTCTTCGACGATGCGGGTGCCGGTGGCGCCGCCGGCCATCCCCGTGGCGATGACGGGCTGCCCGAGGGCCTTCAGAGCGCGCGCGATGTTGACGCCCTTACCGCCGGCCATGGTGCGCTGCTCGACGGTGCGGTGGCGGCGGCCGAGGCGGAAGTTGGGGACCGAGAGCGACTTGTCGATCGCCGCGTTGAGGGTCACCGTGATGATCATCCTGATTTCAACCCATCTTCCCGGCCGCGGGCGCCAGATGGAGCACGCGGGGCATGGCAGAGGGTAGCGGAAGCAGGGATGCGCCCCGGGTGCCGGGGGCCAAGCTGCCACCCGACGAAACGCCGGCCTCGCCGCCGCCAGAGCAGTAGGCGAGCGCGCCTAGGCCAGCTCCCAAGCCGCGGCGCGCAGCCGCTCGGCCTCGGCGCGCGCGCAGGCGGCGGGATCGCCGCCGCTTGAGAGATGCGCGGAGGCGATGGAGCGCGAGGCGGCGATCAGCCCGCCGGCGCGGCCGGGGGCAAAGGCGGGGGCGAGGTCCTCGATGCGTCCGCCCTGGGCGCCGACACCGGGGAGCAGGAAAATGGCGCTCGGCATGAGCTCGCGGGCGCGCGCTAGGTACTGGGGCGCGGTGGCCCCTACGACGGCGCCGACATCGCTGAGGCCGCTCTCCCCCAGGCCGTTGCGACCGAGCGAGTCGACGAGCGTGGCGAGGCGCTCCCACAGGGCGCCGCCGTCGGCGAGCTCCAGGTCGAGGACGTCGGCGGCGCCGGGGTTGGAGGTGCGCACGAGCAGCAGCACACCGGCGCCACAGTGACGGGCGGCGGCGATGAAGGGCTCGATCGCATCGCGGCCCATGAGGGGGTTGACGGTGACCAGGTCGGCGTGGAGCCCGGGGAGCACCTCGGGCAAGGCCTCTCGATCGGCTGTGGCAACGGAGGGCAGCTCAAGACCCCCGAAGAGCGCCTCGGCGTAGGCGGTAGCGGTGACGTCGATGTCGCCGCGCTTGCCGTCGGCGATGACTAGTAGTCCGCACCCGCGGGCGTGTGCGGCGACAGCCCCAAGCACCTCTCCCCCGGCGGGCCCGAGGCGCTCGAAGCAGGCGAGCTGGGGCTTGACGGCAACACAGGCGGGGGCAGCGGCGTCGATGAGGGCGCGGCAGTGAGCGAGGACGGCCGCGGAAACGGAATCCCCGCGCGCGACTCCGCCATCGCCGACCTCACCATCGCCGCCTCCACCGGTCCCCGGCCAGAGCGCGGCCGGATGGGGGTCGAGACCGAGGACGATCTGCGACTGGCGCTGGGCGACGTGCGCGGCGAGGGTGTCGCCGAAGGGCGCCGTCTTAGCGCTCCTTGACGGCGCTCTTGAGACCGCTGCCGGCGGTGAAGCGGGGGATGCGGGTGGCGGCGATCTGGATGCGCTCGCCGGTACGAGGATTGACTCCCTGACGGGCGCCGCGCTCGCCGACGTGGAACTTGCCAAAGCCGGAAAGCGTGATCTCGCTGCCGCGCCGCAGGGTGTCCTGAACGGTGGCCAGCACGGCCTCGACCGCGCGCGCGGCATCCTGTCGGGTGAGCTCAGCGCGGTCGGCGACCTGATCGACCAGCTCGGACTTGGTCACTTTCGTCCTCCTCGTTGCGTTCGTGTATACCGACCCCGCGCGGGAAGCTAACAGCGCAGGCGGACGGCACGCCGCCAGCGCCCCTACCATAGACCCCGATGACGTTGGAACGCGGAGCGTGGATCGCCACGGTGCTGGTGGCACTGCTGACGGCGGCACTGGTGGCCCTGGAGGGGTACACGGGCTACGCGGCGCTGTCGGTCGCGGTGGGGGCTTCCGCCGCGATCAATCTGTTCTGAAGGGGACGGAGGCAGAACATCTTTGAGGAGCGGCCTTACGGCCGCGTGTGGGCCGCGTACTTGGGTGCGCGCGGCCTCTGGGCCTTGTGGACGCGGACCTTCGGACAGCCGCTGACGGTGATCTTGGTGTTCTGCTTGACGACGGCGTAGTTCTGCCCGGTGAGAGTGGTGGGCATGAGGAGCTTGGTGCCACAGAGACTGCCTTTGGCGGCGGCGGGCAGGGTGCTGGTGAGGGCCGAGTGCGGCCCCTCGGGCAGTTTGAGCTCGAAGCTTGAGATGGGCGCATCGGGAACTGCGTTGAAGGAGGAGGTGGTGATGCCCTTCTTGATGCCGGTGTTGCCGATGAGATCCAGCCGGACACCCTGGCCCTCGAGGATGACGACGAGGTCGGGGAAGGCGGCGCCGCCGTGGGAGACGAGATAGGCAGGCCCGCGGAGCGGTCCACTCAGGATGGGCGTGATGGCCTTGGCGAAGCCGACGTCCGAACCGGCGGGGCAGGTGGCGGGGTTGGCGGCGAAGGTGGCTTCGGGGCAGGCCTGCTGCAGGGTGGTGAGGCGGGCGGGCAGCTGCTTGGGCAGCGTTGCGACGGCGGCGGCGATGTTGGCCTGGCCGAGCCCGGCGGAGGTGACCTTGACGTCGAGGCTGGCGCCGAGCTTCTTGCTGGACTGGCGCTGGGTTGAGACGGTGAACTTGGGGGCAAAGGGCAGGTTTTTGCAGCCACCGGCGACGAAGGGGGCGGTGAGGCTGGCGGAGGCTCCCTGGGTGGCTTCGACTGTGGCGGTGATCTGCTTCTGGGCGCAGTTGGTGGGGTTGAAGGTGAAGCCGCCTGGGCGGTTGACGGCGACGTTGAGCTTCTGGATGCGCAGGGGCACACCGTCGAGCATCTGCGGCAGCGGATCGCTGGTAATGGTGACCTGGCTTGTGTGGGGGTCGGCATTGATGCGTGAGCGCACGACGACGTTGCCGAGGTTGAAGGGGCCGGCGATGGCGGGCACGACGATCGAGAGCCCGAAGGGCGCCCCACCGTAGGGTCCGGTGAGGTAGACACGACCCTGCACCCACAGCGGAT
>DATBPO010000199.1:0-10638 GCA_036561265.1 Solirubrobacteraceae bacterium
ACATGCACGGCGGAGAGCATGAAGTTGTGCCAGATCAGCGCGGGGAAGGTGCCGCCAAACACCGGCTTGCCGCCGAACTCCGTGGTCATAGGGATGAGGCGATTGGGATAGCCCACCCAGACGGCAACGGTGTACTTCTTGTCCCAGCCCACGAACCAGGCGTCGCCGAAGTTCGAGGTCGTGCCGGTCTTACCGGCGGCGAACTGGCCGAGCGCCGCGGCGTGGGCGGTGCCGTACTGCAGCACGGTCTCGAGCATCGAGGTCTCGGTTTCGGCCACGCCGGTGGGAAGCACGCGCGTGAGCGTGGTGCGCTCCACGTCGCGATGGTGGCCGTCTGGGAGGAGGCGCGAGCCGGCGTCGACTTCCTGGATCCCCACCGGCGCGAAGCCCGGTATGAGCGTGCCGCTCACGCGCTCACCGCCGTGCGCGATGGTCTCGTAGGCGTGGGCCATATCCAGCGGTGTCACGCCCACCTTAAGGCCGCCAATGGTCATAGCGGGGTTGGTGGAGATGGGGGTGCGGATACCCATACGGTGAGCCAGACGTGCGATGCGGTGAGTGCCCACCTTCAGCCCCACTTCGGCGTAGATCGAGTTATCGGAGAAGGCCGTGGCGCCGGTGAGGGTGTCCGAGCCGGCGTATGAGCCTTCGTCGTTGTGCACCACGAACTTTTCGCTCCCATGCGTCCCGGGCACGATGAACGTCTTGACGTGCGAGCTCCACACCGAGCCGGGGGAGATGCCGTCCTGCAGGGCGGCCGCAAGGTCAAACGCCTTGAAGGAGGAGCCCGGCTGGCGCTCGCCCTCGGTGGCGAGGTTGAAGGGGCTTTCGTTGTAGTTGCGTCCACCTACCATCGCGCGCACCTCGCCAGTTGAGTTTTCGATCGCCACCAGCGCTGCGGTGGGCCCTTCGGGGCCGGGCAGGTAGCCATCGATCGCCTGTTCGGCCGCACGCTGCAGATCCAGGTCCAGCGTGGTGGTGATCTTTAGGCCCCCGGTGAAGGCACGCGTGGGCGTATAGCGTTCAATCACCTGTTGGGCGACCCAGCTGGTGAAGTAGCCGGCATCGATCCCTTCGACCAGCGTCTGGTGAGGTGGCTGAATGTCCTTCGGGGCGGGCAGCGCCTGGGCGACGCTTTCTTCGTAATCGGCCTGCGTCAGGTAGCGCTGTTCGAGCATCTGTTTGAGCACGAGATTGCGGCGCGCATGAGCCTCGGCTGGGTGGGTCACGGGGTCATAGCCGGTCGGCGACTGGATGATGCCCGCCAGCAGTGCGGCCTCCGCAGGGGAGAGCTGCTGCACGCAGTACTGGTGCTTAGGTGTGCCACAACCCAGATGGTTGACGTCCTGGCCGAAGTAGGTGCGGGCGGCGGCCTCGATGCCGTAGGCGCCGTTGCCGAAGTAAATCGTGTTGAGGTACTCGGTGATGATCTTTTCCTTCGACCACTTGTGCGCCAGCTGGTAGGCCAACGCCGCCTCGCGCAGCTTCTCGAAGATCGTGCGGTGCGACTGCGCCTGCAGTGCGTTCTTGACGAACTGCTGCTCGATCGTTGAGGCTCCCTGCACGTTGCCGCTGTGCAGGACATCCTGTACGAAGGCCCGCGCGATCGCGCGGATATCGACGCCGCTGTTGCTCTCGAAGCGCTTATCCTCGATCGAGATCACCGCGTCCTTGACGATCCGCGGAATCTGCCCGGGCGTCAGCAGGATTTGGTTCTGGTGGCTGAGTACTCCCAGCGGGCGTCCCAGATCGTCAAGCAACACCGAGTTGCGGGCGTTGTTGAACTCCTGGCGGTTATCCAGCGAGGGCAGCGTCGAGGCCACGGCCATGAACATGCCGAACACGAACGAGACGAGGCCGAGCAGCAGGACCGCGAAGAGGATCAACAGAAAGCGCAGCTTCTTCAGGCGTGTCCTGCCGCCGGTGGGCGGTGCGACTAGCTCCACTGGGGCAACGAACCATACCCGGAAAGTCCCCCGCACCGCGGAATACCCTGCTTGCATGGGGCCGGGAGAGCGACTGGCGGTCATCGATCTGGGCTCGAACTCGTTTCGGCTCGTCGTCTTCACGGCCGGCGATGGCTGGTGGCAGCGCACCGATGAGATCTATGAGCCCGTGCGCATCGGCGAGGGCATCGCCGCGAGTGGGCGTCTCGGCGAGAAGCCGATCAAGCGCGCGCTGGCCACACTCGACGTCTTCGCGCATTTCTGCGAGGCCAGCGGACTGAGCCCAGAGGAGATCGATGCCGTTGCTACAAGCGCCATTCGCGATGCCGAGAACGCTGAGGACTTCCTGGGCATGGCGCGCGTGCGTACGGGCCTGCCCATCCGCGTGCTCAGCGGCGCGGCCGAGGCTCGCTACGGCTACCTGGCCGCGATCAACTCAACGACGCTGCGCGACGGCTGCGTCTTGGACCTCGGCGGCGGCTCGCTGCAGCTAGTGCAGGTGAGCGACCGCCTAGCGCGTGATGAGTCGGGCTCGTGGCGGGTGGGGGCGGTGCGCATGACCGAGCGCTTCCTGCCGGGTGGCGGCATCCCCAAACAGAAGCAGCTCGATGAGCTGCGCGAGTACGTGGCGCAGGAGCTTGGGGGTGCGGCCTGGCTGACGGCAGCGGACGGGCATCTGGTGGGTATCGGCGGCACCGTGCGCAACCTCGCTGCCGCGGCGCAGCGCTGTGCGGGTGAGCCCAGCAACGGCGTCCAGGGCGTCGTGCTCTCCGCCGCGGCGCTGGGACGGTTGGTCGATCGCCTCGCGGAGCTGCCAGCCGCGGAGCGCAGTCGCGTGCCGGGGATCAAGCCGGCGCGCTCGGACCTGATCCTGGCCGGCGCGGTGGTGGTGCAGGAGGCGCTGCGCGTGGGCGGCTATGAGGGCATCGAGATCACCGAGGCGGGCCTGCGCGAGGGCGTCTTCTTCGAGCGCTACCTGGGCGGGGACGGCTCGCCGAGCTCCAGTCGGCCGCCGCTGTTCGAGGACGTCAGGCGCTCCAGCGTACAGAACCTCGCCAGCCGCTATCACGTCGACGTCGCGCACACCCGCCACGTGGCGAAGCTAGCGCTGGGCATGTTCGACCAGCTCGCCGAGCTGGGACTGCACCCTGGCGATCCCGTCGAGCGTGAGCTTCTGTGGGCCGCCAGCCAGCTGCACGACATCGGCATGTCGGTCGACTACGACGATCACCACAAGCACTCGCGCTATCTGATCCTCAACGGCAGCCTGCCCGGTTTCTCGCCGGTGGAGGTTGCGCTTGTGGCGCAGGCGGCTCGCTACCACCGCAAGGGCATGCCCGAGCCCGGGCCGCTGGCCGCCCTCTTCGCTGCCGGCGACGCGGAGCGCCTGGATCGCTTGGCGGTGCTGCTGCGTCTGGCCGAGGACCTCGAGCGCTCGCGCGACCAGCTTGTGCGTGAGACTCGCCTCACGCTTTCTCGGGAGGGGGCGGATGGCGACTGCGAGGTGCAGCTGCGGCTGATCGCCGACGGCGAAGCGGCGGTGCCACGTTGGGCGGCGGGCCGTGAGACGGGCCTCTTCACGCGGGCCTTCGGGTGCCGGCTTGAGGTGCTCTGATTCGGTCCTATCTACATTCCAGCAATATTACTGGAGAGTATGTAGGAATAGAAAAAGATGGACTGCGTTCGGACTCGCTCCTCGCGCGCGCCGTGTCTAAGCGAGCCCGTCCAGCAGTCGTTCGATATCGCCCTCGTTATTCCAGGCACCGACCGAGGCGCGCAGCCAGGGCCGCCCAGGGATGTTGCGCAGGATCACGCCCCGCTCGGCCAGGCGGGCACGCTCGGCTTCAGGATCGGCGCTGTGAAACGAGACCAGCGTCGTGTCCCCGCGGGGCGCCACCTCCCGGCCGCTGTCTCGCAGGCGCTCGGCCAGCAGCGCCGCCAGAGACCGGGCACGCTCGTGCACCTCCGGCCAACCGGCCTCGGCCAACGTCTGCGTGGCGGCCAGGGCGCAGGCGAGGCTCTCGGCGCTCAGCGACATGCTGTCGAGGCGACGGGCATCGGCGTGCAGGCCTGCGTCGAGGCCCGCGTCGGGCTTGGCCTGATTACCGTAGCCGCGACGACTCACGCTCAGGCGCTCGCGCAGCTGCGGTGTGGTGTGCAGCATGCCTGTGCCATCGGGCCCGCACAGCCACTTCTGCCCGGCGCCGGCATAGGCGTCGCAGCCCAGCGCACCCACATCCACGGGGACCGCGCCAATCCCCTGGGCGCCGTCGAGCAGCACGGGCACATCGACGTCAGCCAACTCCGCGGGCGCCAGGCTGCCACTCATCCAGCCCACGTGCGAGCACGCTACGAGCGTTGTGCGGGCGTCGACGGCCTCGGCCACGGCGTCTAGGGCCACCAGTCGGATCGAAACGCCATGCAGCTCGTGCGCGGCCGCGAGTGCACCGAGCAGACCGGGGTGCTCCTCGTCGCTACTCAGCACCTCGTCCCCAGCGCGCAGTCCGAGCCCGTCGATGACCTGTGCAATCCCCTCGCTCGTGCACGATGTCAGCGCGGTATCCTCGACTGGACAACCCAGGATGGAGGCATAGGCGGACCTTAAGCCGGAGCTGAGCTCCCCGCGGCGCTCGAAGTGGTGCTGGGCGCGTCCCCGCTCTGCCTCGCGCTCGAGCTCGGCGGCGGCGGCGCGCACAGCAGCAGCGGGCAGCGGGCCATCGGTGCCGGCATTGAGATATGCCAGCGCTCTGAGGACCGGGAAGTGCTCGCGTAATCTGTTGCTCCTCACGAGAGGCAGCATAGGGCGAGACGTCGCAGGCACGTAGCCACAGCTGGCCAAGCCGTACAAAATCGAAGCTTCACCAGGGCAATCTGATGTTTTCGCTATAGCTGAATTAGAGACAATGGGCTACCTATTCACACATGCCGGTGGTGGGGGGATGGCCGCCGTGCGGAGCACACGAGGGAGGGGGGATCATGACGTCCAGGGCTGATGGGCCAAAACCCCTGTGGGAGCCTTCCGTGGAGGATCGCGAGCGTTCCGCCATGACCCGCTTCATGCGGTGGGCCGCCCGCCGCCACGCGCGCGACTTCATCGACTACGACGACCTGCGGCGCTGGTCGGTTCAGGAGCTCGAGACCTTCTGGGAGGACATCTGGGAGTTCTGCGGCGTGCGCGCGAGTCGCTCCTACGAGCAGGTTCTCGACTCCCGCACGATGCCTGGAGCGCGTTGGTTTGCGGGAGCCGAGCTGAACTACGCCGAGAACATGCTTTTGCGCAATCGCGCGCCGGGAGACGTGGCGCTGCTGCATGCCTCGGAGCTGCGTCCGCTGCAGGAGCTGACCTGGGGCGAGCTCTCAGAGCAGGTGACGGCCGTCGCCGGAGGATTGCGTGCACTGGGCGTGGGTCGGGGCGATCGTGTGGTGGCCTACATGCCCAACATTCCCGAGACGCTCATCGCTTTCCTGGCGGTGGCCAGCCTTGGTGCGATCTGGTCCAGTGCCGCGCCGGAGTTCGGCGCGCGCAGCGTGATCGATCGCTTCGCCCAGATCGAGCCGAAGGTGCTGCTGGCGATCGACGGCTATCGCCACGGTGGCAAGGATTTCGATCGCACCGAGGTGGTGGGGGAGATCCTGGCGGAACTACCCACCGTGGAGCTTGCGGTGCTGCTGCCCTATCTGCACGAGGGCGCCGGCGCTCCGCCAGCATGGCCGGACAGCATCACCTGGGATGAACTGCGCGAGCGAGGCCGCAACACTCCCTTGGAGTTCGAGCAGGTGCCCTTCGATCACCCGCTGTGGGTGCTCTACTCCTCAGGCACCACCGGCTTGCCCAAGGCCATCGTGCACGGCCACGGCGGCATCCTGCTGGAGCAGCTTAAGAAGAGTCATCTGCACCTGGACCTTCGCAAGGGCGACCGTATGTTCTGGTTCACCACCACGGGCTGGATGATGTGGAACTTCCTAATCGGCTGCCTCTTTACTGAGGCCGCCATCGTGCTGTATGACGGAAGCCCCGCCCATCCCGATATGGGCACGCTGTGGAATCTGGCGGCGCGCGCACGGATCACCTGCCTGGGAACCAGCGCCGGCTTTCTCTCCACATGCCACAAGCAGGGCCTGAACGTCGGCGAGGAGCACGACCTGAGCGCGCTGCGCAGCATCGGCTCCACCGGCTCGCCGCTGGCGCCCGAGAGCTTCGAGTGGGTCTACGCCCACGTCAAAGAGGACATCTGGCTGTTCTCCACGAGCGGAGGCACGGATGTGTGCACCGCCTTCGTGGGTGGCTGCCCGCTGCTGCCGGTGTACATGGGCGAGCTGCAGTGCCGCGCGCTGGGCTGTGCAGTGGAGTCCTGGGATGAGGCTGGCAACAGCCTCACGGACGAGGTCGGCGAGCTGGTCCTCACCCAGCCGCTGCCCTCGATGCCGCTTTTCTTCTGGGGAGATGAGAATCCTGGGCATGCCAGCGACGACGGGCGGCACCCGATCGGGGAGCGCTATCGCGAAAGCTACTTCTCCATGTACCCGGGAGTCTGGCGTCACGGTGATTGGGTTCGCATCACGCCGCGCGGGGGCGCGGTGATCTACGGACGCTCGGATGCGACCATCAACCGCCAGGGGGTGCGCATGGGCACCAGCGAGATCTACCGCGCTGCGGGCGCTGTGCAGGAGGTCGTCGACGCGCTCGTAGTCGATATACCCCATGAGACCGAAGGCCTGTGGATGATCTTGTTCGTCGTGCTGCGCGAGGGTCTTGCGCTGGATGAGGAGCTCAAGCGCACGATCGCCAGGAGGATCCGCGAGGACTGCTCGCCGCGCCACGTGCCCAACGAGATCCTGCAGATAGCCGAAGTGCCACGGACGCTCTCGGGCAAGGCGCTGGAGGTGCCGGTCAAGCGCATCCTCATGGGCACCCCCATCGCCGATGCCGCTAGCGTGGAGTCGCTGGCCAACCCGCGCGCGCTCGACTACTTCGTGGAGCTGGCCGACAGGCTGAGGGTCTCCGCGGGGACCCCCACGTAGAGCCTGGAACCCTCGGGCCACGAACCCGCGGCGTCCCGGCCGGGCCAACTGGGCTTGGCCAGCAGTAGCTGCACGCTTTCGATACGCCGCTCGCGAAAGCCACCCTCGCAGTAGGACAGGTAGAGATCCCATAGCCGGCGAAAGCGCTCGTCGTAACCGAGCTCATACAGATGCTCGGCGCCCGCTGCAAAGCGCTCACGCCAGCGTGCGAGGGTCTCGGCGTAGTGGGGGGTGATGTCCTCCATGTGCACAACGTGCAGATCGGTCACCCGCGCCAGCGTGCGCGCAATTACCCCGAGCGAGGGCAGGCAGCCGCCGGGGAAGATGTAGGTGTTGATGAAGCTCTTGGCGGCCTTCTCGACGTGGTAGGCGCGGTCGTCGATGACGATCGCCTGCAGGAGCATCGCGCCGTCGGCGCGCAGCAGCTCTGAGCAGCGGCGGAAGTATGTGCCGAGGAACTGCCAGCCAACGGCCTCAATCATCTCGATGCTGACGAGCTTGTCGTAGCGTCCGTGGCGGCCGATTTGCGAGCGGTCGCGGTAGTCCTCGAGCAGCACCGTCACCCGGTCCTGCAGGGCTGCGGCGCACACGCGCTCTGTGGTGTATGCGTGCTGCTCGCGGGAGATCGTGGTGGTGGTCACGCGGCAGCCATAGTGCTCGGCTGCGTAGATGGCAAACCCACCCCAGCCGCTGCCGATCTCAAGCACATGATCCTCAGGCCGCAGATCGAGCTTCACGCATACACGCTCGAGTTTGGCCAGCGATGCCTCCTGCAGCGTCGCCTCAGGCGAATCGAAGACCGCGCAGGAATACATCATCGTCGGGTCCAGAAACAGCGAGAAGAGCTCGTTGCCGAGGTCGTAGTGGGCCGCCACACGCCTGCGCGCCCGTCGCGGGGTGTTGCGTGAGAGCCAACGTAGCCAGCGCTGGAAAGGGATCGTCACCGGTGCGAGCACGCGCCGAGCACGGTCCAGCGCGCTCACGTTGAGGGCTGCGAACCTGGCCAGGGACACGAGGTCCTCACAGTCCCAACGCCGCTCCAGGTAGGAGTCGCACAAGCCCACGCTGCCGCGCAGCAGGGCGCGATAGAAACGCGGCGAGTGAACCTGAAGGACAGCGCGCACGGGGCGCTCGGGCACGATCTCGCCAAAGCGCATGCGCTGCTGGCCCTCGACGATCGTTAGCTCGCCGCCATGCGCGTGTGCAAGCAGGCGCAGGAGGATCCAGCGGGCGACGCGATCGATGATGTTCACGGGGATGCCTCACGCGTGCCTGGATGCGGGTACCAGCGCGCGCCCCGCAGGCGCATGCGCAGGGCGTGGCTGTAGATGTGTGCCTGCGCCTGCACGCTCATCAGCGGGTAGCGGAGCAGCGCCCTGCGTAGCGAGCGCGCGTCGATCTCGCGGCGGCGCAGCGAGAGGGTTGCGTCGAACGTGCCTTCCGCTGCGCTGCGGGGGTGGGACTCGATGTGCACGAACAGCTGCTCCGCGGGCATCGTGAGGCGCCAGTCGTAGCGACGCTCCATGCCCATCAGCGGCGAGACGTGCAGCTGCTTGTCGAGCTGGCAGTGCAGCATCTGCACGGTGCCCCGATCGAGCGCTCCCGCTGCGGACATGACATAGGCGTGGCGCTCCCCCCAGGGGGTATTGCTGACCTCAGCCACCACTGCCGCGAGGCGCTCGCCGTCGGCAGTGAAGCAGTAGTAGAAGCTGACGGGGTTGAAGCAGTGGCCGAAGCTGCGCAGATGGGTGAGCAGGCGCACTGGACCATCGGGTCGCTCGCCCGTGCGCTGCTTCACGAGCGCCAGCACGGCCTGCTTGAGAGGCACGTGCCGCTCGCCAAGGTAGTCGGCGCGGCGAAACCACGCCAGCGCCGGTCTGCGTGCCGACCAAAGAGCGCTCGTGTCGAACAGCGCCGGCAGCTCGTCCAGGTCCAGGTAGGTCATGAACAGGCTGTGGCGGAGCTCATCGGGCACGAAGCCCGGACGGCGGTGGCGCACCGTGCCCTCGTACAGGCAGGAGGCGTGTCTGACGGCCATCCTCACAGCCTTACCCCGAAGGGCGCGCAGGCACGCAGTGCGCTCACTACACCGTCCTCGTGAAAACCCCAGCCCCAATATGCGCCGCAGTAGTGGGTGCGGTGGGCGAGCCCCGAGATCGCAGCGTGCTGGGATTGGGCCCCAACGCCTTGCGGCGTGTAGACCGGGTGCGCGTAGTCGATCCTGCGGATGACCTTGGCCGGGTCGATGGCCTCGCTGCGATTGAGCGTCACGCAGAAGTGCTCCTCAGCGCCAGTGAGGCGCTGCAGATGATTCATGTAGTAGGTCACCGTGCTCAGCGGCTTGGGCTCGCGCAGCAGATGGAAGTTCCATGCGGCGCGTGCGGCAGGCCGGCGGGGCAGGAGTGTGCTGTCGGTGTGCAGCACGGCTTCGTTGCGCTGGTAGGGGATAGCGCCCAGCACCGCCCGCTCGCGCGCGCTGGGATCAGCGAGCAGCGCGAGGGCCTGGTCGGAGTGGGTGGCAATCACGACGTGGTCGAAACGCTCGGGTGCCAGCCCGCTGGCCACGATCTCTACGTGTTCGGCGCCACGTGTGATCGAGCGCACGGGGCTATCCAGGCGGATGAGGTGGGCGAAGGGCCGCGTGAGCTCCTGCACGTAGCGAGCTGAGCCGCCGCTGACGGTGAACCAGCGGGGACGATCGCGCAAGCCGAGCATGCCGTGGTTGGCGAAGAACTCGGCCAGGAAGCGCACAGGGAAGGTGGCCATCTGACGCGGGTCGGCCGACCACACCGCGGAGACTTGCGGGACGATCAGGCGCTCCACGAAGTCCTTAGAGAAGCGGTGGTGGGCGAGGAAGTCATGCAGCGATTCGCTGCTGCCGCGGGTAGCTGCGGCCTCGCTCTCGCTCCCGGCCTTGCCGTTGTCGCGAGCCTGCTCGTCCTGCAGCACCCGACGCAGCTCACGGTTGAAGCGGGGCAGCTCGGCGAGCATCCGCAAGAACCAGGGTCGCAGGAGGTTGTGCGGCTGGCAGAAGACTCCGCGGGGAGTGCCGGCATACTCGAAGTCCTCCTCCTCGCCCTTCACGGAGAAGCTCATGTGCGTGGGCTGAACCTGCACACCGAGTCCCTCCAGGAGGCGGCTGAAGTTGGGGTAGTTGCGGTCGTTGAAGGCGATGAAGCCGGTGTCCACGTGGTGGGTGTGGCGGGGCGTGTCTACGCGCACCGTGTGCGTGTGCCCGCCGGCATAGGAGGCGGCCTCGTACAGCACGATCTCGTGCTCGCGATGCAGCAGGTGCGCGCAGGTCAATCCGGAGATGCCGGCGCCGACGATGGCGATCCTCATCGCGCCATTCTGCGCTTCGCGGCGCCCGGCGGATCACTGGCGTGAGATTTCTGGCGCCCCGCGAGAGGTCTTTGGGAGGAGTACCAAGGCCACGTGTCGAATCACAGCCGCGATGAAGCGCTCAGCGACAGCCACCCCTCCCAAGCCCTCGCCGGTCAACGGAACCAGCGAGCACCAGAGCCTCTCCAAGTACATCCAGGCCCGCTTCGATGAGTGCTCGCGCTCGCAGAAGGACGTGGCGCAGTACATCGTGGATCATCTCGACGAGGCGGCCTTCCAGACTGCCGAGGAGCTGGCGCGACGCGCCAACACATCGAGTTCCACCGTC
>DATBPO010000200.1:0-9867 GCA_036561265.1 Solirubrobacteraceae bacterium
CGGTGCCGCTGGTATATCCCCCGCTCCTCTACCTGCTCCTGCGCATGCTCTGCCTGTTGCGCCGTGGCAGCGGACGCCTGCCCACATTGCGCATGCCCCCCGAGGTGCTGGCCGTGGGCGTCATCTTCCTGATCGGCTTTCGCGTGGGCCTCAATGTCACCGACTCCAACGTCATCGACGTGGGCTACGCGGGGGTGATCGGTGCACAGAAGCTCGCGCACGGGCAGGCGCTCTACGGTCACTGGCCGAGCGATAACGAACACGGCGATACCTATGGGCCGGTCAACTACGAGACCTATGTGCCCTTCCAGCAGATCTTCGGCTGGAGCGGGCGCTGGGATGACCTGCCCGCCGCGCACGCCTTTGCGATCGTGTTCGATCTGCTTGCGATCGGACTGCTGTTCCTGTTGGGGCGGCGGGTGCGGGGGCCGACGCTGGGCATCGCGCTGGCCTACGCCTGGGTTGCCTACCCCTTCACGCTGTATGCACTGGAGAGCAACAGCAACGATGTGCTCGTTGGCGTGCTCGTGCTCGCCGCGGTGCTCTGCGCCAGCTCTGCGCCGGCACGCGGCGCGTTCTCGGCTTTAGCGGGCTTGACGAAGTTCGCGCCGCTGGCGCTGGCGCCACTGCTCGCCACGCACGGCCTGCGTGAGCTGCCCTTGCGGCGCAGCCGGGTACGCGCATTGGCGCTGTTCACCGGCGCCTTCCTGCTCACCGCGGCGCTCGTCTGCATTCCGGCCTTCACGCACGACTCGCTGCACACGATCTACGAGCGCACCTTCGCCTATCAGGCCAACCGCGGCTCGCCCTTCTCGGTGTGGGGCCTATATGGACTGCCGGGTTGGGAGATCGTGGTGGAGGGCCTCGCGGTGGCGCTGGCGCTGGCGCTTGCCTTCCTGCCTCGCCGGCCCGATGTTGTGGGGCTCGCCGCTGCCTGTGCCGCCGTGCTGATCGCCATCGAGTTGGGCATTGAACACTGGTTCTATCTGTACATACCGTGGTTCTTTGGGCTCGTCATGCTGGGCCTGCTCGGCGGGCCGCTGCCCGGCTACGTGCCCGCGGAGGGGAGCGGCACGGAGGCAGAGCAGTTGGTGGCGTGCAGCACCCAAACCCCTCTGCTTACTAGCGGGCCATGATGGATGTTGCAGGCGCTCCGCGCCCAGGTTGCGGCGGCGCCGTTTGTGGGATCGCCGCCCTGCAAGCGCTCGTCCACCTCTGAGATCACCAGCCATGCGCCGCCGCCGCGCAGCGCCAGTTCGCGGAAGGTCTTTGCGCTTGGAGGACCTATCGGCACGGTGCCGTAGCCGGTGGGGTCCCTGTAGCCCACGAAGCCCGCCGGCAGGGGGCGATCGTGCCACTCCTGGACTATCACCACGCCATCGGCCGCACGAAAGGCCGGGTCGTAGTAGCCAAGCGAGGGCAGCACCAGCGCGTTGTCGACGATCACGGCTTCTCCGGGCTTGCGCGTGGTGCGCAGCTGCGCCAGCGCGGGCGGCCAGTTCTCCTGGAGTTCGCTTTGCTGCGCGGCGTCCGCGTACAGGCCCGCCGCCGCAATCGCCGCTACACAGGCCACCGCTGCGGCGGCGCCGGCGCTCATCGCTCTCACTCCGCCTCCGCGTCGCTTTCCCCACAACTGCCCCACGGCCTCGGCCACGAGCAGACACAGCCCGGGCAGCGCGAGGATCGCGTAGCGCGGCCAGAACACGGGCTCCACGGCTGAGACCGCGAGCAGCAGGGCGGGGGGCGCAAGTCCCCACCAGGCGGGCACGGCGAGCTTGGAGAGCGCTGCGCCCCGGCCACGCCACAGCGCTGCACCCACCAGGACGAGCACCGCCAGCACCGTCACCCAGCGCACTGCGCTCACGCCCGAGAGCCCGCCGGTGAACTCCTGGACCGCGTTTTCCACCAGGCTGCGGCTCAGCTTGGGCAGCCAGTACAGCGCGTTGCGCCGCCCGCGGGCGATGACGGCGGCGACGATCAGGGGCACGCAGCACACGAGCACGGCCGCCAGCGAGAACAGCCAGCGCCGCATCCCCTGGCGCCCGGCGCGCCTGGCCATCAGCGCCTGAGCGGGCAGCGCGATCGGCAGCGCCAGCAGATCGCTGTAGCCGAGCAGGGCCATGGCGGCGATGTAGCCCACGCGGGCGCGGGTATTGCCCCGCTCAAGGACACGCGGCAGCGCCCCAAATGCCAGGCACGCCGCCAGCACAACAAGCGCGTAGGGCCGTGCCTCTTGGCTGTACCAGACGGCCATGGGGTTGACGGCCAGCAGAGCGGCGGCGCCGAGCGCGACGGCATCGCGGTAGCCAAGCCGCCGGGCGGCCCACCAGAGGGCCGGCACGCTGGCTGTGCCCGCGAGCACGGCGGGGGCGCGCAGCACGACCTCGCTGGTGCCGAAGATACGGATCAACGGCCACAGCACGATCGGGTATGGCATACCGTTGGCCTCGTAGCCGAAGAGGCCGAGCATGTGCCCGAAGCCGCGTTGGGCCAAGGCCAGCGAGTAGGTCTCGTCGGTGAAGAGGCTGCGCCCGAGGTGCGTGACGCGCAGGCCCAGGGCCAGCAGCGTGAGGACTGCTAGCGCCGGCGCGACGCTTCGGCCTACTTCTTTGCCCCGGGCGCCGGCATCAGGACCTGCTCGATGGCGTCGGCCCTGCGCGACTGCGTGCACGTGATCACCACCCCCATTAGCCAGGGGTCATCTTCGGAGGTCTGAAAGCGCACGGGCATCTGCGTGACGAGTGCCTCGACGGCCTGCTCGCGCTTGACGCCGATGACGCCGCCGCGGGGGCCGGTCATGCCGACGTCGGTGATGTAGGCGGTGCCGCCGGGCAGCACGCGGCCGTCGGCGGTGGGGACGTGGGTGTGGGTGCCCACGACGGCGGTGACGCGACCGTCGAGCAGCCAGCCCATGCCGATCTTCTCGCTGGTGGCCTCGGCGTGCATGTCGACGAGCACGTGCTCGACGTCGCCGAGCTCCTGCAGCGCCATGTCGATCTCGGTGAAGGCGCTGCGCCCGGCGCGGACGTAGAGGTTGCCGCTGAGGTTCACGACGCCCAGGCGCACGCCGTCGTGCTCGACCGTGCACGCGCCGCGGCCGGGCTGTCCGCGCAGGTAGTTGTAGGGGCGCAGGATGTGCTTCTCTTCGTCCAGATAGGGGTAGATCTCGCGGCGGTGGTAGGCGTGGTTGCCAAGCGTGATGACGTCGACGCCGGCGCGGAAGATCTCCCGGGCGGCCTTGGGCGTGATGCCGAGGCCGCCGGCGACGTTCTCGCCGTTGACGACCACGAAGGTGGGGGCGTAGCGCTCGCGCAGGAGGGGTAGGCACTCAAGCAGCGTGCGCCTTCCGACGCTACCGACAAGGTCGCCCACGAACAGGATGGTCGCCTGCGCCTCAGCCATACTCTGGCCATGATGGGAGGGCGATGAGCGCGCAAGACAGGGCCGCGGCGCCCGCCGAGCCGCCGCGTTCAGAGGGCACCCCCGCGGCCCCCCCGGGCCCAGAGGAGCGCGAGCTGGCGGGCAAGGAGGATGGCGGGCACGTCGAGCCACCGCGTGTGGTGGTGCCGCGCTGGGTGCAGCTGGTGGTGCTGCCACTGGCGCTGCTGGCGCTGTGGGCGCTGGCGCGGGCCTCGGGCAAGGTGCTGCTGATCTTTGTGGTGGCGGGGGTCATTGCGCTGATCCTCAACCCTGCGGTGTCCGTGCTCCAGCGCTCGCGCCTCCCCCGCGGCCTGGCGGTGCTAGCTGTGTACCTCGCATTCTTCCTGACTTTGACAGGGATCGGCTTTCTGCTGGCCAACCCGATCGCTAATCAGGTGCGCGCGTTCTCGCACAACCTGCCCACGCTCGTCTCCGAAGCCAACAAGACGATCGAAGAAACACAGAGCTATCTGGACGAACACGGCGTGCACGTGCACCTGGTCAAGCAGGGCAAGACGGCCTTGCAGACGCTGCAGGAAAAGGTCGCCAAAAGCTCGAGCTCGCTGGCCACCTTCGGCGGAGACCTGCTGACTGAAGTGGCCGCGGCCTTCTTTGACCTCGTGCTGGTGTTCGTGCTCTCCGTCTACATGCTGCTCTACGGCCAAAGCATCGGCGCCCTGGTGCGCCGCGCGATGCCCAAGGGCGATGGCACGGCGGCCGATGACTACCCCACACTGGCCCAGCACGCGGTCTCGCGCTACGTCGGCGGGCAGCTGCTGTTCAGCCTGATTATGGGTCTCTCCACGGGGCTTGCGCTGTACCTGTTCGGCGTGCTGGGGATCTTCCCCGCTGGCAAGAAGTACGCCGTGGCCTTTGCCGTCTTCTACGGCGTGATGGAGCTGATCCCCTACATCGGGCCGATCCTCGGCGCGCTGCCGGCGATCATCGTGGCGCTCATCAGCGATCCCATCTCCGCGCTGTGGGTGCTGCTGCTGTTCATTGGCCTGCAGCAGCTCGAGGGCCACGTGGTGGCGCCGCAGATCTTCTCGCACACGCTGCGCACCAACCCGCTGCTCGTAATCTTCGCGTTGCTTCTGGGGTTGCAGCTATATGGGGTTATCGGCGCGCTCGTGGCTCTGCCGATCCTCTCGATCCTGCGCGAGACGGCTGTGTACCTCAGCCGCCACCTGACCCTCGAGCCCTGGGAGCGCTCGCCGGGCAGGCTGCTGTGAGCGAGGAGGCCGGTCCGCTGGCCGCAGACGTCGACGCGAGTCCCGCGGTCCTCAGCGCCAGTGGCGTCAGTAAGCGCTTCGGCAAGCGCGTGGCGCTGCGCGAGGTGAGCTTTGCTGTGCACCCCGGCGAACTGGTGGCGCTGATCGGTCCCAATGGTGCGGGCAAGACCACGCTGCTATCGGTGCTCGCGGGCGTGCAGGATGTCGACGGGGGCAGCGTGGGTGCGCGCGGCGAGCGCGTCGGCTGGGTACCCCAGCAGCCGGCGGTCTACACGAAGTTGACTGTCGCCGAGAACCTCGCCCTGTGGGCACGCTTGGAGCGCGTCGCCGATCCGGCGGACACGGTGGCGCGAATGCTCGTGCAGACCGACTTGGCCGAACGCGCCGATGAGCAGGTGGGACGCCTTTCGGGCGGCAACCGCCAGCGCGTGAATATCGCTGTCGGGATGCTCTCCCAGCCTTCGGCTCTGCTTTTGGATGAGCCCAGCGCGGCGCTCGACCCGATCCAGCGGGGGCGGCTGTGGGAGTTCATTCAGGGGCTGACGGCCCATGGCACGAGCGTCATCTTCTCCACGCACAACGTCGCCGAGGCCGAGCGCTATGCGGAGCGGGTGTTGGTGCTCGACGAAGGTCGATTGCTGTTCGATGGCTCGCCCCAAGCGCTCATGCAGGACGGGATCGACTTCGAGGAAGCCTTCGTCTCCTTCCTTGCGAGAGCACAAGCATGAAATGGCTTCTGGGCAAGGACCTGCTGATCCTGCGCCGCTCGCGCGTGCTGGTGGCTGTGCTCGTCATCTACCCCATCGCGATCGCGCTGCTGATCGGGCTGGCGATTTCGCGCTCGCCGGGTAAGCCGAAGGTGGCGATCGTCAACCTGGCGCCGCCGGGGGCGACGGTGGAACTGGGCGGCAGCAAGGTGGAAGTGGGGCGCTACTACTCGCAGCTGTTCAGCGAAGTGCAGCCGCTCAAAGTAAAGACACGCGCGGAAGCCGTGGAAAAGGTGCGCTCGGGCGAGGCGCTGGCGGCGGTGGTGATCCCGGCGAATATCGCCGCGAAGCTCTCCTCGGTACTGACGCAGGGTCAGCTGGAAGTGATCTACAACGGTGATGCGCTGCAGCAGAGCCTGGCGCAGTCGAAGATCCAGGCGGCGGTGGCGCAGGCCAATCTGGAAATCTCGCTGCAGATCCGCAAGCTGGCCTCGCGCGGCATCAGCCTGCTGCTGCAGGGGGGCGATTTGAGCCAGCTGGGGATCAACCAGAAGCGGCTGCTGGGGCTTGAAGAACTGCCGAAGGTGCTGGACGGCCTGATCGCGCGCGCGCCGGCCGGTCGTGACCGTCAGGAACTGGCGCGGATCAAGGAACTGGCGGACTTCGCGGCGGGGAACCTGAACATCAGCCGGGAGGTATTGGCGACGATTGGGCAGCCGGTGCAGGTGCGAAGCGCGCTGGTGCATGGGCGGCGCACGCCGTTGAACACCTTTGCGGTGGTGGTGGCGGTGAGCATCTCGCTGATGTTCGTCTGCGTCCTGCTGGCTGCGGGCGGGATCGCGCTGGAGCGCGAAGACAACACATTGGCGCGGTTGATCAGAGGTCCACCGGGGGCGGGCGGGTCGTTGGTCTCTCGGGAGGGCCTGGTGGTGGAGAAGCTCTTGCTGGCGGGCGGCTGTTCGCTGGTGCTGGCGTTTGCGATGCTCGCGGGCATCGGGGCGTTCGTGACGCTCGACTGGAGCCGTGTGGGCCTGTGGCTGGCGGCGCTGGTTGCAGGAGCGCTCGCCTTCGGCGCTCTGGGCGTGGCGATCGGGGCGCTGGCGCGCGAGGTCCGCGCGGCCTCGCTTTTAGCCTTCCTGCTGTCACTGCCGCTGGCGTTTCTCGCTTTGGTGCCCGCGGGGGCTGTGGCGCCGGCGCTCTACGACGTGATCCGCGCCATATCCGTCGTGTTCCCCTTTAAGGCTGCGCTGCAGGCGCTGGACGCGGCTGTCAACGGTGCTGAACCGGCGATCGGAGGGTCGTTGGCGCACCTTGCCGGGCTGACGCTGCTTTTCGGAGTGCTTGCTCGTGTCGGTCTCCGGCGAGCCTAAGAGGACTATCCTCGACACATGGCTTTTCCACAGACGCGCCTGCGGCGGCTGCGGGCTTCGCCGGGGTTGCGGGGCCTGGTGCGCGAGACGAATCTGCGGGCAGAGCAGCTGGTGCTGCCGCTGTTTGTCTCGGAGACGGCGGCGGCGCGCGAGGACATTGCGGCGATGCCGGGGGTGGCGCGGCTGTCGATCGCGGAGGCGGTGAGGGAGGCGGGCGAGGCGGCGCGGCTGGGTCTGGGGGCGGTGCTGCTGTTTGGGCTGCCGGCGCAGAAGGACAGCGAAGGCTCGGCGGCGTGGGATGAGGAGGGGGTCGTGCAGCTGGCGGTAGGCGCGATCAAGCAGGCACACCCGCAGCTACTGGTGGCAACCGATGTGTGCCTGTGCGAGTACACGGAGCATGGGCACTGCGGAGTGCTGCGCGAGGATGGGCATGTCGATAACGATGCCTCGGTGGAGCTGCTGGCGCGCACGGCCGTCTCACACGCTCGCGCGGGCGCCGATTTGGTGGCGCCGTCGGACATGATGGACGGGCGCGTGGGAGCGATCCGTGCGGTGCTCGATGAGGAGGGTTTCAGCCACACCCCGATCATGGCTTACAGCGCGAAGTTCGCCTCAGCCTTCTACGGCCCGTTCCGCGATGCGGCGGACTCGACGCCGGCGTTTGGCGACCGCAGGGGCTACCAGATGGACCCGGCGAACGGCCGCGAGGCGGTGCGCGAGGCGGTGCTGGATGCGCAGGAGGGGGCGGATCTGGTGATGGTCAAGCCGGCGCTGGCGTATGGCGATCTGATCCGGGCTGTTAAGGAGGCGACGCAGTTGCCGGTGGCGGCGTACAACGTGAGCGGCGAGTATGCGATGGTGAAGGCTGCCGCCGCGGCGGGCTATCTGGAGGAGCGCGCGACGGTGATGGAGATCCTCACCTCCCTGCGCCGGGCGGGCGCGGACGTCATCATCTCCTACCACGCGAAGGATGCGGCACTATGGCTAGCCGAGTAGACACCACAGCGAAGGTCCCGGACACCGAGGTCGATCGGGCAAGCGTACCCTCAAGGGCACAGGCGGCGATCCCCAAGACGCGCAGTCGCAACGAAGGCGCGGCGGTGGCGTTGGACGACCTGGACCGGCGCCTGCTGAACCTGATGCAGGGCAGCTTCCCGATCGCCGAGCGCCCCTACGCGTCGGTGGCGCAGGAGGCGGGGATCGGTGAGGACGAGGTGATGAGCCGCGTGCAGCGGCTGCTGGATGAGCGGATCGTGCGGCAGGTGACGCCGATCTACGATACGCGCGCGCTGGGGTATTCCTCGATGCTGGTGGCGGCGAAGGTGGACCCCGAGCACCCGTGGCGGGCGGCGAAGATGATCAACTCGCATCCGGGGGTGTCGCACAACTACCTGCGCAATCACGACTTCAACATGTGGTTTACGCTGGCGACGGAGCCGGACTCGAAGCTGGGCTTGCAGGGCACGCTGGATGTGCTGCAGGAGCTGACGGGGGCGGAGTCGATCCGCCAGCTGCCGACGCTGAGGCTGTTCAAGATCCGCATGGACCTGGAGATGGAGGGCGATACGAAGGCGCTGGCGAGCGAGGGCGTCGCGCAGGAGCCGGTGGAGCTAGAGGCAGTGGCCTACGACGAGCTGGACATCGCGGTGATCCGCGCGACGCAGGGCGACATGGCGGTGGCGAGCGAGCCCTACGCGCAGCCGGCGCAGCAGCTGGGCATGAGCGTGGAGGCGCTGCTGGAGCACATGCGGGGGATGCAGGAGCGGGGTCTCCTACGGCGGGTGGCGGCGATCCTGTACCACCGCCGGGCGGGCTTCTCGGCGAATGGCATGGGCGTGTGGAAGGTGCCAGCGGAGCGGATCATGGAGCTGGGGCCGCGCATGGCGGCGTTCCGCGGGATCAGCCACTGCTACGAGCGCCCGACGTATGAGGACTGGCCCTACAGCGTGTTCACGATGGCGCATGGACGCTCCAAGCAGGAGTGCGACGCGGTGCTCGACGCGATCGCGGAGCAGATGGGCATCAGCGAGCGCGCGACGCTGTACAGCTCGACGGAGTTCAAGAAGATTCGGCTGCTGTACTTCACGGAGGAATTCAAGGAGTGGGAGCGGCAGTTTGGTTGAGGGGCTCCGCTCCGCTCCGCCGTGTGGGCCGGTAACGAGGTGACATCGCTTAGCGACACACATTCAGCCGAGCTGTATGCGCGGGCGTTAAGGGTGATGCCGGGGGGCGTGAACTCGCCGGTGCGTGCGATGCGTGCGATCGGCCGCGATCCGCTGTTCATCGAGCGCGCGCACGGGGCGGAGCTCTTCGACGTGGACGGCAACGTGTATGTGGATTATGTGTGCTCGTGGGGACCTCTGATCCTGGGGCACGCGCACCCGGCGGTGGTGGAGGCCGTGACGGGGGCGGCGGCGCTGGGCATGACCTTCGGTGCTCCCACACCGGGCGAGGTGCGGCTGGCGGAGGAGGTGGGGGAGCGGATGGCGGCGGTGGAGATGCTGCGCATGACCTCCTCGGGCACGGAGGCCACGATGACGGCGCTGCGCGTGGCGCGGGCGGCGACGGGCCGCACGAAGGTGCTGAAGTTCGCGGGCGGCTACCACGGGCACGTGGATGGCCTGCTGGTGCAGGCGGGCTCGGGGCTGGCGACGCAGGGGCTGCCCTCCAGTCCTGGGGTACCGGCGGCAGTGACGGCCGGCACAGTGGTGGTGCCGTGGAACGACCCGCAGGCGCTGATCGTGGCCACCGAAGAGCCTGCGCTGCAGGACAATGCCGGCGGACCGCGCGCCGGTCGGACGGAGGGTGCAGGCAGGCAGGCGGGCGGACTGGCGGCGATCCTCGCGGAGGGCATGCCGGCGAACATGGGGCTGGTGCCCGCGCCGGAGAGCTTCATGGAGCTGCTGCGCGAGCGCGCGGATGCTACGGGAGCGCTGCTGGTGCTGGACGAGGTGATCAGCGGTTTTCGCGTGGCGCGCGGTGGCGCGCAGGAGCTGACGGGGGTGCAGGGAGACCTCGTGGTGCTGGGCAAGATCATCGGCGGGGGCTTGCCGGCGGGCGCCGTGGGTGGGCGCGCGGAGCTGATGGAGCTGCTGGCCCCGGCGGGCGAGGTCTACCAGGCGGGGACCCTGTCGGGCA
>DATBPO010000201.1:0-2169 GCA_036561265.1 Solirubrobacteraceae bacterium
GTTGGCCGCCCGGTGTCGATGCTAAGTCTGCGGCGGCCTCGACCTCCAAGCCGAAGGTCATCACGTGGGTGACGTTCGCGTTCATGGCGGAGCGCGGCGCGTGACGCGCGGTCGCTGGGAAGGGATCGGGACGCGCTGGGCTTTTCGGGTCTGCGTGCTGGGCCTTTCGGTGCTTGCCTTGACCGTGTGTGGCTCGGACGGGACAGCGACCGCGGCTGCTCCAACGACTCCCATCACGACCAGCACGACATCGCCCGAGACGAAGACCGTAACTCAGGCCAAGACGGTCACCGTGCCCCCGAAGACAACGACCGTGACCGCGCCCACACAGACAAACACCGTCGTCCAGACACAGACTGTCACCACCTCGACCACCCAGACCACGACGTCGACCGGTCACGCTCCGGCCGCGGCGGCCGCCGGCGCCGCGGCCGCCGCAAACAAAGAACCATCCTCGGAATCGAGCGGTCTGCCGGGGTGGGCTTGGGCATTGATCGGCGCTGCCCTTGCCGGCGCCGCAATCTGGATTATCACCTTGATCCGGCGCGGCCGAGAGAAAGAGGACAGCCCGCCGAGCATCCCTCCGCTACCCTGACGCCATCGCGCGCCTGGGTGACACGGATCTGGACGTTTTTCCGCTGTGCCTGGGCGGCAATGTGTTCGGCTGGACGATCGACGAAGAGCGCTCGTTCGCGGTGCTGGACGCCTATGCGGGGGCGGGCGGGAACTTCATCGATACGGCTGACACATACGGACGCCACGGGTCCGGCGGGGCGGGGGAGTCCGAGCGGATCATCGGGCGTTGGATGGCTGCGCGGCGCAACCGCGAGCGGATGGTGATCGCCACCAAGGTGGGCATGTCGCCGGATCTGCACGGGCTCGCGGCGCAGACCATCAGGCAGGGTGTGGAGGAGTCGCTTGAGCGCCTGGGAGTGGAGCGCATCGATCTGTACTACGCCCATCAGGACGATCCCGAGACGCCGCTGGAGGAGACCCTGCAGACGTTCCAGGCGCTGATCGAGGAGGGCAAGGTGTGCCACGTGGGTGCCTCCAACTACAGTGCGCGGCGGCTGCTCGATGCGCTGCGTCTGGGGGAGCGTGAGGGACTCGCGCAGTATGTCGCGCTGCAGCCCCATTACAACCTCGTGGAGCGTGACTACGAGCTCGATCTGGCTGGGGTGTGCGAGCGCTACGGTCTGGCCTGCATCCCCTACTTCGGCCTGGCGCGAGGGTTCCTCACCGGCAAGTACCGTCCGGAGGGCGCACAGGTGGACAGTCCAAGGGCGTCGGGCGTGCGCGCGAGCTACTTCAACGAGCGCGGCTTCGCGGTGTTGGAGGCGCTCGATGAGGTTGCCGCTGCGCACCACACGCCGATGGCGGCTATCGCACTTGCTTGGCTGCGGGCCAAGCCCGACGTGGTTGCACCGATCGCCAGCGCCACCTCGGTGGAGCAGCTCTCGGAATTGCTCCTCTCAGCTGAGATCGAGCTCTCGGCTGCCGAGATTGAGCTGCTCGACGCCGCGGGCGCCTAGCCCATCCTTCAGCGCACGATCACCTCGCCCAGCGCCTCATCGATCGCGGCGAGCGTCTGCTCGTCCAGCGTGATGCCCGAGGCGGAGGCGTTGGCGTGCACCTGCTCGGGGCGGCTGGCGCCGACGATCGCCGAGGCGACGTTTGACTGGCGCAGAACCCAGGCCAAAGCCAGCTGCGCCATCGACAGACCAGCCTGCTCGGCGACGGGCTTCAGCCGCTGTACCGCCTCAAGCACGTGGTCGTCCATCAGTCGGTCGATGAAGCCGCTCATGCTCTCGCTGCCCGCGCGGGTGTCCGCCGGCGGGGGCTCGCCCGGCTGGTACTTGCCCGTCAGCACGCCCTGCGCAAGCGGCGACCACACGATCTGCGAGATTCCCTCGCGTTCACACAGCGGGATCACCTGCGCCTCAGGCGCGCGCCAGATCATCGAGTACTGCGGCTGGCTTGACACCCAACGCTCCACGCCGGGCAGCTCAAGCGATGCTTCGATCGCCTCCACGGGCCACTCGCTGAAGCCGATATGGCGCGCCTTGCCCGCCTGCACGACTTCGCTGAGCGCCTCCATCGTCTCCTGAAGCGGCGTGTGGCTGTCGAAGCGGTGGCACTGGTAGAGGTCCACGTAGTCGGTCTGCAGGC
>DATBPO010000202.1:0-2268 GCA_036561265.1 Solirubrobacteraceae bacterium
GCCAAACGCGTGGGGTAGCCCCTCGGCGGAGAGCGCGTCGTGGACCGCGAGCAGTCGCCGCGCGAGCAGGCTCATGCGGGGAGTCCCTTCAATGAGGGATAGGTAAGCGGTCCACGCCGGCGGCTGGGCAGTGCCTCCGCGAGATCGAGGACCTGTTCGAGGATGCGCCCGGCGCGGACTGGATCGACTGGGTCCAGCGGCGGTCCCAGCCGCACTTCGCGCCCGGCAGCGCGAGCGATCCGTGCCAGTGCATCCACGCCTGGCTGGCGATGGTGGTGCTCGTATGCATTGAGGACCGACCGGGGCATTCCCGCTCGACGGGCGAGCTCCGCCTGGCTCAGGCCGCTCTCCTGGCGGACCTGGCGGATCAGCTCCCCAGCCAATTGACGAGTGTCCAGCATTCCACAATGTTAGCTGATCCGCTAACGGCCATGTCAGCTGATCCGCTAACAACGGGTTTCCCGGCAGAAGCCGTGGTTAATCGCCCTGCACGGTCCGGGACCAGCGGCCGACCCAATACACATGGCCCCTTCCAGACCAGAGATCGTGCCTGAGGCGCCGAGCGATGCCGCCGCCCCAGGCGCTGCGCCAGTGCAAGCGCCGCTGCGGCGAAGGTGGCTGCTGGCCGCGGCCACGATCCTGATCGGCGGCCTCGTGATCTCGCTGGCCTGCGGGATGCTGTGGCGCGCGAGCGTGCAGAAGCACGACCGGGAGGCATTCCAGACGAGCTCCACAGACGTGACGGAGACGCTCGAGACGATGCTGAGCCGCGACACCGACTTCGTGGCCGGGCTGCGCGCAGTGATGACGATGCAGCCGCACCTCAGCGCAACAGGCTTCGATCAATGGTTCGGGCAGCTGGAAGGCAGGCGCCGTCAGGTGGGGAGCTTGGGCACGACCGTGCAGGAGGCCGTGCCGGCGAGTGAGCTGGCGAAATTTCAGGCGCAGCGCAACGCAGATCCGGCGTTCCGCGCACTGATGAGCGGGAAGCTCATCGCCGTGCCCAGTACGGGGCGGGTACGGTACTGCCTGATCTCCGCCGGCGGGGCGGTGACGCCGTTCAGCGGATCAACCCCGCGGCTACTGCAGAGCGACTGGTGTGACCCGCGCTCGCTGATGGGCAGCTACAGGGTGGCCGGCACAACGCAGGCCGCGGTAACACGGGCGGCGGCCGCAAGCGGCGCCTACATGGTGTACCCCGTCAACGCGCAGGGCGTGAGCACGCTATTCGTGGAAGCCGCCTTCTACCGCCAGGGCGCACCGCTACACAGCCGCGCTCAGCGCCGCGCCGCAGTGGTGGGCTGGATCAGCAGCTCCTTTGATATGTCCTCACTGCTGCGCAGCGCCATCGGCGCGCACCGTGATCTGGGCCTGACGGTGTATCACGCCAACCCGGGCGGGCAGATGGAAATGGTTGGCCAGGCGCGTGGCCCGCGCGGCGCAGGTGACTTCACCCACACCACGGCACTGCAGATCGACGGCAGGTGGATGGCCAAGGTCCAGGGGAGTGCCACGGCCCGGGGCCTCACTGCCGACCTGCAGGGCCTGCTGGTGTTCCTCTCGGGCGCCCTCATAAGCGCGCTGCTTTTCGCGCTGGTCCTCGTGCTTAGCCGCCAGCGCGAGCGGGCGCTGGGGCTTGTGCAGAGCAAGACCGGCGAGCTGCGCCACCAGGCACTGCACGACGCACTCACGGGCCTGCCAAATCGCGTGCTCGCGATCGATCGCGCCGAGCAGATGCTGGCACGCGCGCGGCGCCAACAGATTCCCGTTGCGGCGCTGTATGTCGACATCGACGGCTTCAAGCACGTAAACGACACCTTCGGCCACGCCGCCGGCGATGAGCTCTTGAAGATCGTCGCCGCGCGCCTGGCAGGCGTGGTGCGCGAGGGCGACACCGCCGCGCGTCTCGGCGGCGATGAGTTCGTGGTGCTCGTCGAGGGCACAACGCTTGACGCCGGCCCCGAGCTCGTGGCCGAGCGCCTGCTCGACGTGCTGCGCCAGCCCTGCGACATGAACGGGAGCGTCGGGCGGGCGCTGTCGATCACGGTGAGCGTTGGCGTCGCAACGGGCCTGCGCGAGAGCGCCGATGAGCTGCTGCGTGACGCCGACGTGGCGCTGTATGCGGCGAAGGGGGCGGGCAAGAACCGCTACATGCTCTTCCAGTCAACGATGCACGCAGCGGCCCACGATCGCATGGCATTGGAGATGGACCTCGCGGGCGCGCTACACCACGAGGAGCTCTTCCTGCTCTACCAGCCCACGTTCGAC
>DATBPO010000203.1:0-7538 GCA_036561265.1 Solirubrobacteraceae bacterium
GGAGGGGGAGGGGTGGGGGTTGCGTCCAGAGGGCCGGCTCTGGCCTGGATCACATAGAGCCTACAATGTGGATGGTGAGCACCCCGGCCACTGCACCCCACGTTGCCGAGAACACCGTGCAGCGCTTGCTGCTAGCCGCGCCGCGTGGCTACTGCGCGGGCGTGCACCGGGCGGTGCAGACGGTGGAACGGGCGCTTGAGCTGCACGGCCCGCCGGTGTATGTGCGCAAGGAGATCGTGCACAACAAAAGCGTCGTCGCGCAGCTGCGCGAGCAGGGGGCGATCTTCGTCGAGGACGAGACCGAGATCCCGCCCGGCGCCGTCACGGTCTTCTCGGCCCACGGTATCGCTCCTAGCGTACGTGTCAACGCCCAGGCCCTGCAGCTGCGCACGATCGACGCCACTTGCCCGCTCGTCACCAAGGTGCACCGCGAGGCGCTGCACTTCGCGCGCGACGGCCACACGATCGTGCTGATCGGCCACGAGGGCCACGAGGAGGTCGAAGGTACCATGGGCGAGGCGCCCGATCACATCGTGCTCGTGCAGAACGTGCAGGACGTCGATGAGCTCGTCGTCGAGGACCCCGAGCGCCTGGCCTACGTCACGCAGACCACGCTCTCGGTGGACGAGACCAGCGCCATCCTTGCGCGCCTGAAAGAGCGCTTCCCCGCCATCGTCGGTCCCCGCACGGATGACATCTGCTACGCCACCACCAACCGCCAGGCCGCCGTGCGCGAGCTCGCCGGGAAGTGCGACCTGCTGCTCGTCATCGGCTCGCGCAACTCCTCCAACTCCGTGCGCCTCGTGGAGGTCGCCCACGATCTGGGCACCGAGGCCTACCTGATCGACGGCAAGGACGAAGTGCGTGAGGAGTGGCTCGCGGGCAAGCGCACCGTCGGCATCTCCTCCGGCGCCAGCGCCCCCGAGTCGCTCGTCAAGGATCTCGTCGGCTTCTTCCGCGCGCGCGGCGTTGACGACGTCTCGACGCCGCGCACCGTGCGCGAGGACGTCCGCTTCATGCTCCCCAAGGAGATCCGCGAGGTCGTTCCCGCCGGGGCTTCTTAGTCGTTGCGCACCCTGATCGTCTCCGACCTGCACCTCGGCAGCGCGACGCGCGTGGACGTGCTGCGCCATCTCGCTCCGCGCCGCGCGCTGCTCGATGCGCTGGCGGGCGTCGATCGGCTCGTGCTGCTCGGTGATCTGCTGGAGCTGCGCCACGGTCCCCGCCGTAGCGCCATGGCTGCCGCGCAGCCCTTCTGCGAAGCCCTCGGCGATGCCTTCGCCGGGCGCGAGGTCATCGTGCTCGCCGGCAACCACGACCATGCGCTCGTCGAGCCCTGGCTGGCGCGGCGCGGCGAGCTCTCGCTGCCCGCCGCCCTCGGACTGGAGCAGCGCTTCAGCGCAGCCGAGGCCTCGCCGATGCTCGCCAAGCTAGCCGAGTGGGCCGCGCCGGCGCGCGTGTCGGCCGCCTACCCCGGCCTGTGGGTGCGCGAGGACGTCTATGCCACCCACGGGCACTACCTGGACTGCCACATGCGCATCCCCACGATGGAGCGCCTGGGCATCGGCGCCGTCGGGCGCCTGCAGCGCCGCTCCGTCACCACGCTGGCCTCATCCGATGACTACGAGGCTGTATCCAGTCCCATCTACGCCTGGATCGACGCCATGGCGCAGCAGTCGCGCACGGGGGGCGCGCTCAACGGGCAGGGCACGGTGCGCGCCTGGCGCACCCTCGGCGGTGACCGCGACTACCGGCCGAGCCGCCGGCGCACGATGCTGCGCAACCGCGCGCTCGCCGGCGCCTTTCCGCTCGCCGTCGCCGCGCTCAACCGCGCCGGACTCGGTCCTCTGCAGTCGGACATCTCCGGTCCCGCGCTGCGCCGCGCTGCGCTTGCCGCCATGGGCGAAGTCGTCGGTCGTCTGGGTATTGGTGAGCAGGCCGAGCACGTCATCTTCGGGCACACCCACCGCACGGGGCCGCTGCCGCCCGACGATCCCTCGGAGTGGCGTGCGCCCGGCGGCGCTCACCTACACAACAGCGGCTGCTGGACGTACGACGCCTACTTCCTCAATGGGCAAGCGGGAGAGAACCCCTACTGGCCCGGCGGCGCCGTGCTCGTCGAGGATGAAGGCCCGCCCGCCCCCCCCACGCTGCTGCGGTTGATTCCCAGCAGCTCCTGGATCGCCAGCTCCGTTTCGCCGTAGGCGCCTTCGCCGTAGTGGTAGTCGAACAGCATCCCGTTGCCGTCGAACAGATAGCGCGCCGGCCATCCCTTGTTTTCGTACTCCCGCCACATCTCAAGGTCCGGGTCGAGCAGCACCGGGTAGGTGATCCCCAGGCGCGCCACGGCTGCTTCCACGGCGCCGCGCTCACGCGAGTGCTCGAAGCCGGGGGAGTGGATGCCGATCACCTGCAGCCCCGCGGACTCGTAGCGCTCGTGCCATGCCTTCATATAGGGGAGCGTGTTCAGCGAGTAGGAGCGGCAGAAGTCCCAGAACTCGATCAGCACCGGGCGCCCGTGCAGCTTGTCCATGCGCACCCGCGGCACGTTGACCCATTTCAGGTGCGCCAGGAACGGTGGTGCGGCGATCGTGTCTATCGGGGCACGCATCTGAGCTGCGAGGGCCAGGTCCGGCAGGGAACCAACGCGCCTCAGCCGATCGAGCCGACCATCTCCAGCTGGATGAGACGGTTGAGCTCCACCGCGTACTCCATCGGCAGCTCCTTCGTCACTGGCTCGATGAAGCCGTTGACGATCATCGCGGCGGCCTCGTCCTCGGTGAAGCCGCGGCTGCCCATGTAGAAGAGCTGGTCGTCGGAGATGCGGCCTACGGTGGCCTCGTGGGCGACGGTCACGTGGGGGTTCTGGATCTGGATGTCGGGCCAGGTGTCGCTGCGTGATTCGCCGTCCATCATCAGGCCATCGCACTGCACGCGCGCCTTTGAGCCCGCGCTGTTGTGGCCCATGCGCACGAGGCCGCGGTAGCCCATGATGCCGCCGTCCTTGCTGATCGACTTGGCGAGGATATTGGAGGTCGTGTTGGGTGCCAGGTGCACGACCTTGGCGCCGGTGTCCTTGTGCACGCCCTTGCCGGCGACGCCGACGTTGAGGTGATCCGCGCGCGCGCCCTCGCCCATCAGGAACGAGCCCGGGTAGAGCATCACGTACTTCGCGCCCATCGAGCCGCCGACCCACTCGACGGTCCCCTGCGCGTCGACGACGGCGCGCTTGGTGTTGAGGTTGTAGACGTCCTTGCTCCAGTTCTGCACGGTGGTGTAGCGCGCCTTCGCGCCCTCGTGCACGAAGATCTCCACGACCGCGCTGTGCATCGAGTTCACGCTATAGGTCTGCGCGGTGCAGCCCTCGATGTAGTTCACCTCCGCGCCCTCGTCCGCCACGATCAGGGTGTGCTCGAACGTGCCCTCGCCCGCGCCCTCCATGCGGAAGTAGCTCTGCAGCGGCAGGTCGCACTTCACGCCCTTGGGGATGTAGCAGAAGGCCCCGCCCGACCAGACGGCTCCGTGGAGCGCTGAGAACTTGTTGTCCTGCGGCGGCACGCACTTGTTCATGAAGTACTTCTGCACCAGCTCCGGGTACTCCGTCACCGCCGTGTCCATCGAACAGAACAGGATGCCCTGTTTGGCGTACTCCTCCTTGAGCCCCTCATACACCGGCTCCTGGCGCCACACGCCCACGACGCCAGCGAGGTGCTCGCGCTCGGCCTGGGGGATGCCCAGGTCCTCGTAGGTCTTCTTCATCTCCTCCGGCACGTCGTCCCAGCTGTCGAAGCGGCCAGCGGTGGGGGGCGAGTACAGCACGAGGTCGTCCAGGTTCAAGCCGCTCAGATCCGGCCCCCACGTCGGGATCGGCTTGCGTTCGAAGATCTCCAGCGCCTTCACCCGCTTCTCCGCCATCCAGGAGGGCTCGCCCTTGATCTTCGACAGCTCGCTGATCACCTCGCGCGAGATGCCCTGGCGTGCGCGCAGCTGTCCCTGATCGTCCTCCACGATCGGGCTCGGCTTCGTGATCCTTGTGCTGTCTGTGGCGGCCATGTCGCTCCTTGCCTGGGGGTGGCGGTTTGAATCCCGTGCTCTGGACTAGGAATTGTATCGAGGTCGTCGGTGGGGCCGCGGGTCGCCAGGCGACGGGGCGCCCACGCTCCTCAGAGCGTGCCGCGTTTGGCCACCCACTCACTCAGGCCAGGCACCATCGCCCGTCACCGCGCCGCGGACGGCCTTGAGGTTCAGCAGGGCGCACTTGCGGCGGGTGGCGGAGACCGGGATGCCCAGGAGGTCGATCATCCAGTCGGCGCCCAGGTTCTGCACGTCGCTCAGGGACATCCCCTGCAACTCCTCGCTCGCTATCGACGCCGCGGCCTGGGAGATGGCGCAGCCGTGGCCGTGGAAGCGCAGCTCCTCAATCGCGCCGTCCTTCACGCGGATGTGCACGCCCAGCTCATCGCCGCATAGGGGGTTGTGCTCCAGGGCCTCCAGGTCGTGGGGGTCCAGCTCGCCGAAGTTTCGCGGGCGCTTGTAGTGGTCCAGGATGTAATCGCGGTAGAGGTCGTCCATTGCGTCGTCTCGTTGTGGGTTCAGTGGCTTGCAAGTTTGTGTGCTCGGGGCTTCACTGCTCAGCCATCCAGCCCGAAGATCTCCCTGCCCGCCTGCAGCGCCTCGATCAGGGCGTCCACGTCGCTCGGGGTGTTGTAGATGCCCACGCTCGCCCGCGCCGTCGCGCTCAGGCCCAGGCAGCGCATCAGCGGCTGCGCGCAGTGGTGGCCCGCCCGTATGCACACCCCGCCTCTATCTGCCAGCTCCGCCACGTCGTGGGGGTGCATGCCCTCGATCGCAAAGGATGCAAGGCCGCCACGGTCAGCCGCATTGGAGGGGCCCACCACGCGCAGGCCCTCGACCTCGCCCAGGCGCGCCAGCAGGTGGGCCGTAAGCTCAAGCTCATGCGCGCGTACCCGCTCCATCCCCAACTGTGACAGGTACTCCACCGCCGCGCCCAGGCCCACCGCCTCCGCCACCGGCGGCGTGCCCGCCTCGAACTTGTATGGCAGCTCATTCCACGTCGCCCCCTGGAAGTCCACCGAGGCGATCATGTCGCCTCCCGTCAGGAACGGCGGCATCTCCTCCAACAGCTCCCTGCGGCCGTGCAGCACGCCGATGCCGGTTGGGCCCAGCGCCTTGTGGCCCGTCCACGCGTAGAAGTCCGCGCCCACCGCTTTCAGGCCCACCGGCATGTGGGGGACGGCCTGGGCTCCATCCACCAACGAGACCGCTCCCGCCGCGCGGATCTTCGCCGTCATCTCGCTCACCGCGTTGATCGTGCCCAGCACGTTCGAGATGTGCGTGAACGCCACCAGGCGCGTCTTGCCGCGTTCCAGCTCGCTGTCCAGCTGCGCCGGATCAAGCACGCCCCGCTCGTCCACGTCCAGGTAGCGCAGCTCCGCGCCCTTCTCCCTGCACAGCACCTGCCACGGCACGATGTTCGCGTGGTGCTCCATCGCTGTTATCAGCACCTCATCGCCCGGACCGACGTTTGCCCGGCCCCATGCGTAGGCCACGAGGTTTATCGCCTCCGTCACGTTCTTCGTGAAGATCGTCGTCGCCGGCTCGCCGCGCACGAACGTGGCTACGCGCGCCCGTGCCTCGTCGTACGCCGCGTCCGCCTCCTGCGCCAGTGCGTATACGCCCCGGTGCACGTTCGCGTTGTGTCGCGCCAGATGCTCTGACACCGCGTCGATTACCACCCCGGGCTTCTGGCTCGTCGCCGCCGTATCCAGGTAAATCAGCGGGCGGCCGTCCCACTCCCGGCTCAAAATCGGGAAATCCGCTCGCACACCCAGATCGGCAGCCATTTTGGTCTTCACATCTGTCATACATTCACCGTTAGGCTCGCCCGGCTGCGGCCCACACAGAACAACAGATTGGGAAACCCACCCGCCCTCCTTAAAAATCTTTCACCTGCTGGCCGCATACTGCCTGATGTCCTCGCTCGCGCGCGCCAGCTTTGCCGTTACCTTCGCGCGCACCAGCTCTTCCAGCGGCTCATCCTGCAACTCGCTGAGCAGTGGCTCGAAGAAGCCCTCCACTATTACCCTTACCGCCGTTGCGCGATCCAGGCCGCGGCTCTGCATGTAGAAGATCACTGCCTCATCCAGCTCGCCCACCGTGCCGCCGTGGCTCGCTGAGACGTCATCCGCGCTCACCAGCACACTCGGGATCGCGTCGATGCGCGCCTTCGGCGAGAGCATCATCGAGTGGATCTGCAGGTATGTGTGTGTCTGCTGTGCGCCCGGGTCGATCTGGATCAGGCCCTCGAAGCTCGCGCGGCTCGATCCTGTGGCCGCGCCGCGCCAGTGCACATCGCCGCCGCTCGGGCCCGTCTCGTGGAGGTCCACCGCGAATACGTCCAGCAGCTCGCTGGCCTCCGCGAAGAACACCCCGCGGAAGGCCATGTCGGCGCCCGGCTCGCTTATCGCCAGCTCCAGGTGCTCGCGCACGATGTGGCCGCCTAGGAGGGCCGGTAGCCAGTGGCAGTAAGCATCGCGGCCGACCTCCACGACGCGCGTCGATGCGTCGAACACTTCGCCGCTGCCCCAGTCCTGCAGCTGCGCCAGGCGGCAGCGCGCGCCGTCTTTCAGGTACAGCTCGAAGGCGCCCGCGTGTAACGACTGGCCTTCTGTGAAATCGGGGGACAGGTCGTACTCGTGCAGCTTGAAGTCGCTGCCGCGCTCGCCGATCGCCAAGGTGCGCGCGTACTGTGCCGCGCCCGCGCCGTCCAAGGCGTACACGATCTCGAAGGGGTCCTCCACGATCACGCCCGCGGGCACGTGCAGGAAGGCGCCGCCACTCCACAGTGCCGCATTTGCTGCCTCCAGCTTGTTGCGATCGCTCGTCAGGCGCCTGCTGTAGTGCTCCGCGAAGAGGGTTGTGTGACTTGTTGCCGCCTCCTCCAGCGAGCAAAGGATTACGCCCTTTGCCGCTAACGCCGGGTCCAGGTCGATGTGCACCACCGTGCCCTCGCGCTGCACCAGTCGGCCTGCGCGGGGGCGGTCCGGCAGGGTCTGGCTCACGATTTCAGGTAAATCACCCCCGGGATGGTGGCGCACTTCAAGGGACTCCAGGTCGAGCTCATCGAAGCTCGTCGTCCAGAAGCCCGAGCGGCGCCACACCGGCAGCTCCGTTCTCTCGTAGACTGCGAGCGCCTCTTCGCGCAGTGTGCTTAGGCTCTTGCCCTTGCCGCCCGCGCCCGCGCCCTTCAGCGCGCTATACAGCGTCGACTCGCGGTGGCGGCCCGGCTTGACCGCGACACCGCCGTCCCCGTTCACGTTCTCGCCCCGGCTCTGGCTCTCGTTCTCAGACACTGGCGCCGAACTCCTGGCGGATCTCGTCGTAGCCTTCCTTCTCCAAGCGCTCCACCAGCTCCGTGCCGCCGCTCAACACGATGCGGCCGTCCAGCATGATGTGCACGAACTGGGGCTCTATGTAGTGCAGTATGCGCTGGTAGTGCGTGATGATCAGTGCGCCCA
>DATBPO010000204.1:0-3617 GCA_036561265.1 Solirubrobacteraceae bacterium
CCCGTGGTTGCCGGCAGCTGCCAAGGGCGCCATGCGTAGCAGCTCGACGGGCTGGGAGTTTCGCTCGATCGCGCCAGTCGCAGCGGCCTCGGAGTGCAGCACATCCAGAAATGGCAGCCGAGCGCCCGTGCGGGGAATGCCACAAGAGAGGCAGTAGCGCTGATCCGCACCCAGGGGTGCACCGCAGCCTGCGCAGATCTCCTCCGCCAACACCGTCATGCCGCCACCGTGGGGACAGGGGTGAGCTCGATATGGGCGCCGGCGGGGGAGCCGACCAGGTAGATGCGAAAGGCGGTGGGCTTCATGGTGACCGCGGCCGCCGGCAGGTTCGGCACGAGTGCGCGGCCTCCCGCCACGACGCGCCCGCCGCGCAGGGCGACGGCGAAGATCGGCATGTTGCGCTGGGCTACGCCAGTGTGGTTTACGACCTCGCCCGCGAGATAGGGGCCGGCCACATCGCTGCCCAGGCGCGTAGCGCTTATCTGTACCGCGGCGGCGGAGACTGCAGCACTGGCCCTCGTTGCCGCGGCGCTGGCCTTCGCTACTGGCGCACCGGCCTTCGCGCCAGCGCCCTTAGCGTCGCCCACGCGCACCTTGACCGAACCGAGCTTGCCCGCGGCCAGCACCTGGTCATCGACCCACCACTCCGAGGCGTGCCCGCGCAGCAGGGGCATCTGCTGCAACGAAGGCTCAAGGCCCTGGATGTCGTTGCGATACAGCGAGGCACCCCGGGGGCTGCGCACGTCGATCAGCACGGGAACATTCGCCTGGGCGCCGGCGCCCGTGTTCGTCAGCTGTACTACCGCGGCGGTGCGGCCGGAGCCCTGCACGAGCGCGACCTGGCCGACGTGCACGTCGCGGTTTGCGCCACCGAGGCCGACGGTGCCGGCGCCCGCGATCAGCTTCGCGCCTTCGCGCCCCAGCTTCGCGCTTTCGCTCTCCGTGCTCTCGCAGCCGCTGAGGATGAGCGTCAGCGCACCGAGGGCTGCGAGTGTAAAGAGCGGGTTCATCCGAACACCCCCTTCACGTAGTCGCGCGTGCGTGGCGCCACGGGCGCGCGGAAGACCTGCTCGACCTCGCCGTGCTCCACCAGATCGCCCAGGTACATGAAGGCCACCCGATCGGCCACGCGGTGGGCCTGCTGCAGATTGTGCGTGACGATCACGATCGCCAGCTCGCGGCTGAGCTCGCCGATCAACTGCTCGATCGTCTCCGTCGAACGGGGATCCAGCGCCGAGCAGGGCTCGTCCATCAGCAGCACCTCGGGGCGCAGGGCGATCGCACGGGCGATGCACAGACGCTGCTGCTGGCCGCCGGAGAGGCGTAGCGCGGGGCGGTGCAAATCGTCGCGCACCTCCTCATACAGCCCAGCGCGGCGTAGCGCCTCGATGACCTGCGGTTCGATCTCGCGCCGGCGCGGGCGCTTGCGCGACTGCTCGCGCAGCGCGAAGGCCACGTTGTCGAAGACCGACATCGGGAAGGGGTTGGGCTGCTGGAAGACCATCGACACACGCGCGCGCAGCTCGGTGTCGGCGAGCTCGTGCACCTCGTTGCCATCCAGCAGCACGCTGCCCCCGCGCATCGCTCCGGGAGTCAGCTCAGTGAGGCGGTTCAAAGTGCGCAGCAGCGTCGTCTTGCCGCAGCCAGAGGGACCGATCAGCGCCAGCACCTCGCCCTGGTGCACCGACAGCGAGACATCCTTCACGGCGGCCTTGCCGGCGTAGCTCACGCTCACACCCTGCAGACGCAGCCGCTCAGGGCCGGCCACCGCGGGCCGGCGGCGCGGAGAGCCATCGCCGTCGAGCACCGGCGGGGGCACCGCGGTGGGCGGGCGGTCGAGCACGATGCGCTTGACCGGGGGGATCTCCTGGGCAGCGTCGTGCAAGCGCTGGGACTTGAACATCTGCCGCGTCGTGCCCTCGGGGAACGCCATCACGCCCACGCTCCAAACCGCACGCGATCGCCGAAGCTCATCCGGCCACCCGCACCGCGCCCGGAGACGAAGCCGGCGAAGGCATTCAGCGCCAGCACCATCAGCAGCAACACGAAGGCGGCGGCGTAGGCCTTCTGCGGCGCGTTGCCCTCGCCCGCGGGCGAGGTGCTGTAGATGTAGCTGGTCAGGGTGGAGCCGGTGCCGCGCAGTGCATCCAGGCCGGGGGTAGCGCCCTGGAAGTCAAAGCGCTGTGAGGCGCCCACGCCGAGTAAGAGAAAGACGATGGCGGTGTCGCCGATGATGCGCCCCATCCCCAGCGTCACGCCCGTGCCGATGTTGGGCCGGATGCCGGGCAGCAGCACGCGCCGGATCGTGGCGATGCGTGTCTTGCCGAGCGCGAAGGCGCCCTCGCGCTGGTGCGTGGGCAGCGACTGCAGGCCGTCGCGCGTGGCCAGAAAGACCGGCGGGATCGCCAGCAGCGCCACCGCCGCGCCGGCCGTCATAAAAGAGCGCCCATACACGCCGCCCCCCTGCGCGGTGAACGACAGGAAGCCGAACGCCCCCAGCTGGAAGAGCGTCAGCGCGAACAGGGCGATGACGATGTCTGGCGTACCCGCGACCACCTCGATGCTCGACTCCACTGCGCGCGCGAGGACGCGCCCCGCCCGCCCCCGGCCGTACTCGACGATCCACACGGCGCTCGCCACGCCGATCGGGGTGGCGATGACGATGCCGATCGCCACCACCAACAGCGTCCCCAGCAGCGGATCGAGGATTCCGCCGATCTGGCTCTGATCCACGCCGGCGGTGGGGCGGCTGAAGAGCAGGCTGGAACTGACGTACTCGATCCCGCGCACGCCCAGATACAGGATCAACGCGGCCGCTACCAGGCACAGCGACAGGCCGCTGAACCACGCCAGCAGATAGACGATCCGATCGCCCCAACGCCACGAGCGCAGCGAGGAGCGCCGCGGGCGGGGAACCTTGGCGGGCAGGACGCTCTGCGGGAAGGCGCTCATCGCAACTCCGCCTGGTAGCGGCGCAGCGGCAGCTTCACCAGATAGGACCCCAGCGACAGGACGAAGGCCGAGAACAGCAGCAGCAGCGCAAAGGCGTTCATCGTGGAGTTCACCGCGGGCGCGCTCAACGCGTCGGCGTTATTGAGGATCGAGGCGGCCAGCGTCAAGAGCGGCTCGAACAGAAACACCGCTCCATCCCAGGGCTTGGGCGTGAAGGCGTTGCCGCCGGAGACCATCGCGATCATCACGGCCTCGCCCACGGCGCGCGCGCAGGCGAAGGCGCCGGCGGCCACGATCGCCGGCCGGATCGCACGCAGCGACACCGCCAACGTGGCGCGTAGGGGATTCACGCCCAGCGCCACCGCGCCCTCGCGCCAGGCGGTCGGGACGGTGCTCAGGGCATCGGCAATCAAGGCAACCATGATCGGAGTAATCATCAGAGTCAGGAGTGTCACCGCCACGAGCAGCCCAGTCCCATCCAGCTGCACGACGTACTCCACCGAGCGCTTCTGCGCGGGGCTGATGACGTGGTTGCCCACGAAGGGCGCCAGCACGAGAATCCCGACGAGGCCGTAGATGACCGAGGGCACGCCGGCAAGCAGTCGCACGACGGGCACGAGCACGCGGCGCACGGCCGGCGGCGCGAACTCCACGAGAAAGATGGC
>DATBPO010000205.1:0-5355 GCA_036561265.1 Solirubrobacteraceae bacterium
GGTGTCTTAACGAATGCTGCAACACACAGAGAGGCCTTCCCAACCAACACCAAACACCCACAGAACTGCGTTGCCCGGAGGCGGTGATCTGCAAGGCCACGTCAGGCCAGCAGCTCCGTCACTGGTGTGGCGCAGCCCCCGCTCCCGGGACCGTGGACGTCATCCCCACAGATCGCGTCCACCTTGACCCCGAGGGCTGTTGCGCTCACCGTCCCGGGTGGCGCAGGGCAAGGATCGGGGGGCGGCCAGCCCTGGAGGTCGCCCCCCGATTTATTTCTCCGGTAGGGGATACCTACCTAGCCTTTTCGTCCATGCTGCGCTCCCCTGCATGGCGGTGCCATCTTCCGCGCCGATCTGATAATTGTCTTCGAGCTCCCGTCGCGGCCTTCCTGGTCCGGCGCTCGAGCATGGGGGAGGCACCGCCATGAGTCCCAAGGCATCCACCCGCCTGTTGGCCACGCAGTCCGACGAGCGACTCGCGGCGATGGCCCGCGCCGGCCACGACCGCGCCTTCGAGGCCCTCGTTCAGCGCTACCGTCGGCCCCTCCTGCGCTACTGCCGGCGTATTTCCATCCCCGACAGCCGCGCCGAAGATGTCGTCCAGCAGACGCTCCTTCAAGCCTGGTCCGCATTGCGCCGTGGCGCTCCTGTGCGCGAGCTCCGCCCTTGGCTCTATCGCATCGCCCACAACACCGCCGTCAATCTGGCTCGCGACAGTGCTCGCGACAGCAGCCGCCTTGCGCTTGACCTCGACAGCGTCTCCAGTGCCGAGGCTGCCGTCGTCTTCGAGCCCGACCTCGCCGGCAGCCTGCACCTGCGCGAGGCCCTCACCGACATGGCTGCCCTTCCGCACATGCAGCGCGAGGTCATCTTTCGCACCGCACTTGCCGGGCACAGCCACGAGGAGGTGGCCACTGCGCTGGGCATCAGTGACGGAGCCGTGCGGGGCCTCCTCTACCGCGCCCGCGCCACCCTGCGCACCGCGATCACCGCCGTCACTCCTCCGCCGCTCATCGCCTGGATATCCGGTCCCGGCCAGGGCGTCGTCGCCGAGCACGTCGGCGAACTCGCAGCCGGCGGCGGTCTCGGGGTCGGCCTGCTCGCTAAAGGCGCCCTCGCCGTGCTCGCCGCGGGAACCATCATCACCGGTGCCGTCATCGTCCACTATCCGCCTATAGCTCACACCCACACGCACAGCGCTCGTCCGGGAGCACAGCGTGAGATCGCCTCCCTCACCGCTTCCAGCGACGGCCTCGCTTCGCACCGCGGTGCTCCCTTTGCCAACGCCGTCCGCCTCCCTTCCGCTGCGCCATCTTCCACTGCACCGCGCTCCGCCGCTCGCGGATCTGTGCGCCTGCGCATCGCCGTTCCCGGTCCCAGCGGCTCCTTGCGCGGGCCCTCCGTCGCTCCTCGACATTCGTCAGCGACCACGCCCAAGGGCACTGCTCCAACCAACACCACCGTGCACGTCCCCGCCCCCTCCGGAACCTCTTCGCCCAGCTCAGGCGCTAACTCCAGCGCCCCCTCAGGTGGGAGCAGCGGCTCGGGCGGTGGCTCAAGTGGCGGCGGCTCCACAGGTGGCGGCTCCACAGGTGGTGGCTCCAGCGGGAGCGGCTCGGGGGGATCCGGCTCCGGGTCCGGCGGCTCGGGATCGGGGGGAGGCGGATCTGGCTCCGGGGGCAGCGGCTCCGGCGGTGGTGGCTCCACGGGTAGCGGCTCCGGCGGGGGTAGCTCCGGCGGTGGTGGCTTAACGGGCGGTGGCTCTGGCGGCTCTGGCACGGGCGCCGAATCGGAAGGTAGTCCTCAACCTCCCTCGGGCGGCTCTGGACCCGTCACCACCGTCGTCAATGAAGTCACCGGCCTGCTCGAACACACCGTGCATGGCTTCCTCGGTCACTGACGCCCGGCGAAGTCGCTGAGGTCGCTCGACTTTCAGGAAAGCATCCAACCTTGCGAAACGGTTCCGCGTCGACTACCGTCCGCGGTGGGTCATGGATTCATCCGAAGTCGTCCGCCGCGCCATCGACGCTTTCAACGCGCGCCGCCTGCCGGATCTGCTCGCCCTCCTGTGTGAGGATGTCGAGGTCTGGCCCCTGCGACCCGCCGGGCACAGTGTCTACCGCGGGCGTCACGGCGTCGAGCAGTGGCTTGCCGATCTGCACCGCCGCGGGCGCGACGATCGCATCACCATCGATCGCACGCGACAGGCGCCCGGCGGGCGCATCCTTGCCATCGGCAGCGTCGACATCGGCATCGTCAACGCCGCCTTCATGGCCGTTCACGAACTGCGCCATGGGCTCATCTCCCATGTTCACCACTACTTCTCTGACGAGACCCTGCTCAGGCGCATCGGCGTAATCGACTAGACCAACATCGCGGATCTTGCGTCGCGGATTGTCGCATCCGTGGTTTCCCACGGTCTCGCCACGGCCAATCGCCGATTTGCCACGCGGCTCTCGACGGATGACCGGCTCCGCCTCGCCATTCATCCTCGGAGGTGGTATGGGCCGCATCGATTCAGCCGACTCTCCCGTGCAGGTGCTGCTCGGCGGTGGCGGATTCGCCTCTCTTGAGACCATCCTCGCGCTGCGCGAGCTCCTCGGCGGCCGTGCTTCGATCACCCTCGTCTCACCCGATCCCCATCTGGCCTACCGACCCGCTGCCACGCTCGAAGCGTTCGTTGAGCCAGAGCACTCTTCTCCCGATCGCAGCCGCAACCCGTGCAGCTACGACCTGCGTGCCATCTGCGAGGACCTCGGCGTCACCTATCGTCACGATCGCCTCGAGGCCGTTGCTCCCAAACAGCATCGCGTGCGCCTCGCCTCCTTTGCCCGCCTGCCCTACGACGTCCTCGTCCTCGCCCTCGGCGCCAGAGCCACCGTCGCCGTTCCTGGAGCTCTCACCTTCCGCGACCAGCGCGACGTGCCCCAGTTCCAGCGCCTGCTCGCGGCGGTGCGTGCCGGCGAGGTCGACCAGCTCGTCTTCGCCGTCCCCTCGGGCTGCACCTGGGCGCTCCCTCTCTATGAGCTCGCGCTGATGACGGCCGCCTTTGCAAAGCGCCACCACGTGCACCTTGACGTGTCGCTCGTTAGCCCCGAAGCCGCCCCTCTCGAACTCTTTGGCGGCCAGGCTTCCGAGCTGCTTGCCGGTGTCCTCGCCGATCGCGGTGTGCGCTTCCGCGGCAGTTCGGTACCCGCATCCGTACGTGCCGACGGCGCACTCCTCCTGCACTTCAACGGTGCCATCAAGGCCGATCGCGTCGTCTGCGCGCCACAGCTCCACGGCCCCCGCATCACCGGCCTGCCCTCGGACTGGTGGGGCTTCCTCGCCACCGACTCCAGCGGCCGCGTCGAGGGGCTCTCCGATGTCTATGCCGCCGGCGACATGACCGCCTTCCCCATCAAGCAGGGCGGGCTCGCAGCCCAGCAGGCCGACCTCATCGCCCACGACATCGCCTCCCGCCACGGTATCACCGTCGGGGCTGCCCCCAAGGCGCACGAGCGCGTCCTGCGCGCGCGCCTAATCGGGGGAGCTGAGCAGCTCCTCCTGCGCGTCGCCCTCGACGAGAACGCCCATCCCCTGCGGGCCAGCCTGCAGGTGGAGACGCTCTCATCCCCCGCGGCGCCAGGTAGTTTCGACGCTGACGAGCAGCGGGCAGACGCCGAGAAGGTCTTTGGGCGTCACCTCACCTCCTACCTGCGCGAGCGCCAGCCGCTTGCGGCCGCGTCGTAAGCCAAGCCGTCTACGCCTCTAGCACGCCAGTACGCAGCGCTAAGCTGCTCGCCGCTGCATTTAGCCGAGCCCTCCGTTTTACGGCTCGAGCACGCCTGCATACAGCGCAAAGATCGCACCCTGCGGATCAGCCGCGACGCCAATCTTTGCCATCGTGATGTCGATCGGGCCAGCGTGCACCGTGCCGCCCAGCTCCTTCACCTTTGCCAGGCCCGCATCGATGTCCTCTACGCCGAAGTACACCAACCAGTGCGGGGGTGGGCCGGGGGAGTCCAGCTCGCGCATGCCGCCGTTGTTGGCCCCACCGTTCTTGATCGCCAAGTACGGGGTCGGGCTACCCTCAAACGGTGCGATCTCCCAGCCGAACAGGCCGCTGTAAAAGGCTTTCGCGGCGTCCAGGTCAGGGGATGCCAGCTCGTTCCAAACCAGCGCGCCCGGCGCGTTCACAAGCTGCGCCCCAAAGTGCTCGCGTGGCTGCCACACCATGAAGAACGCACCCTGTGGATCCTGGATCACGCCCATCCGTCCAGCCTCCATCACATCGAAAGCCGGCGCATGCGCGCTACCGCCCAGCTCCTTGGCCCGCTCAACCGCCGCATCCGCGCTCTCCACCGACACATAGCTATTCCACAGCGGCGGAGCTCCCGCCTCGCGCTGCTGGGGCGGCTGCGGTGCGATTGCCGCCACGTCCTTGCCGTCCACTCGCATCCTCGAGTAAGACACGCCTTCACCCACCGGCACGTCCTCTGCCTCCCAGCCCAACAGGCCGCCATAGAAGGACTTCGCCGCCTGGGGGTCCGTGGTCGTCAGGTCAACCCAGCAGAACGTTCCAGGTGTGTACTGCGTGCGCTCACCCATGAATCGGGACCCTACAGCACCACGCGACTGCCGGCCGGAATCCGCGACTGCCGTGCCGGGCTCCGCCCTAAGCCGCCGCTGCGCTGCCGTGCAGCTCTTCCTGCAGCTGGCGCTCGGTTTCGCTTGAGAGCGATGACTTCAGCACCGTCCCTCCGAACTTGCTTAGCGCCGCCACGGCCTTGTCGGGTGTCACCTTCTCCACGATCAAGAACAGCGCCGAGTTGCCCGGCTTGATCAGATCGCGCACCTGCTGCTGGAACTCCTTATCGATTCCCGTCTTCTCCACCTTGCCCATCAGCGCACCCAGCCCCGCGCCCAACGCCATCCCGAAAACCGGCACGAAGAACAGCACGCCGAACAGCAATCCCCAAAACATTCCCCACGTCGCGCCCGCTCCCACGATGTGGTGGTTGGTGGATACGTGGTAGCCGCCATCCTTATCGCGCACGATCGTCGCCACGGCGTCCGGCTGGATGATCAGATCCGCCGACAGGCGCTGCACTTCCTCGGCCGCCTTTGCCGCCGTCGTTTCATCGTCATATCCGATCGCAATCAGGTCCGACATGCTCGCCTCCTCCGGGATGGGCTACTCCAGGCTTTGAACCTAGGTCGTACCTCCCTCGCACACATCATCCGAAGCGGATGATCGGGGTGGCCAATATCACCCGCTTTGGGCGATGTCGACTTTCACATCTGCGCCTAGCGTTTGTCCTCGACAAGCACAAGTGCGTCCGTGGAGGAGGACGCCAGCCAACATCGGCCAAA